>CALRJJ020000067.1:0-12362 GCA_943367505.1 Flavobacterium psychrophilum
TATCGCCAGGTTCTTGAGCGCCGAACTGATTACAAGGAAAACCAAGCAGACTAAGGCCGCGCTTCGAATATTCTTCATGCAATTTCTCAAGACCAGCAAATTGAGAGGTAAATCCACACTTGCTTGCGGTATTGACAATTAACATAACATTGCCTTTGTATTGCTCTAACTTGATTTCTTTTCCATCAAGAGCTTTAGCGGTATATTCGTAAACAGTACTCATCTTCTTCTTCCTCTTCCTCTCTCTCTCGACATGCGAATTCTTTTGTAGCCAATTTGTAAGCAATTTTTAGGCCATTTGCACAACAGTATCATGGGCGACCACAAAGACTCTATCAGTTCGGCTCGGTCGAATGGTGTAAGAGCCTGTAAAAACACCATAAGCAGGTAGTATGGCGTAGTGAGAACGCAACCAGAAGCAAGGCAGGCGCTCACGCTGCTTGCCCTGCCCAGAAAGCGTAACAGAAGGGTGCAGATGGCCGCAGAGAACATAGCCATCTTTACTCTTGATCAAGTCGTGAGAGTAAACGAAAGGAGCTTCGACCATATGACCGTGAACTATATCAAGCTGCCAACTTTGAGGCAGCTGAACCTTGCGATCATGATTGCCAAGCACCAGAGTGACGGCCAAACTCGCATGGTCGGCTCGGAAGCGCTCAAACACTTCCACCTCAGCCTCAGTCATGCCGTCTTGGGCATGGACAAGGTCGCCTAAAATAATCAGGCGTGAGGCAGATAGGTCTTTGACCAGTTGACCCAGGCGCAGCAGATCAAAATTAGTAATACCATCGGGTGCAAAGAAATGGCGTGAACGAAATGAGGCAGCTTTGCCAATGTGAACATCGGCTACCACAAGACTGCGGCTTTCTGGGATAAACATTGCTTTTTGCCCTAGCAAAACTACCGCTTGCCCGGCGAGCACAACAGGCAGGGCGCCTTGAGGAAGCGATTCCGAATCTTTAGAATCTTTAGAAGCTTGAATACTAGATCTTAGATCACTAGACTTCAGGTCACTAGATTTGAGTTTGTCAGATTCCAAATTTAGCGCCTCATATCTTTTGCAAGATCAAGCTGCATGCGCAAGATGCGCTGAGCCAATTTCTCAGAAGTGAGTTTACCGCGCAGTCTGTCTACCATCAGAGGAAGACAAAAAGGTGATGCCTTACTGAGCGAAACTTCAACAATCTCGCAGCCGGCTAAGCGGCTCAAAGCACCAATCATTCGACTAATCTCCAGATGTCTCTCCAAAACTTCGTCATGGGCCTGCCGCACAAGTAAATTCCCTGGGTCAAAGTCAACAAAGACATCGTAGAGCAGCCCGCTTGAAACTTGCACCTGCTTTACAGTTTTATTAGCTCCCGGATAGCCCTGAAAAATCAGCCCTGCCACCCGAGCAATTTCTCGGAATTGGCGCTTCGCCATCTCAGTAGAATTGAGGCAGGCGTGAATATCTTCCAATAAATTGTCATAGCGAAAATTTTTGAAAAATACAGCGGCATCGGCCTCATCATCACCAAAGGGTATTGGGCGATCCGAAAGGATTTCAAAACCCCAGTCGTTCATGGCAATAGAGTAAGTAGAGGGGCTGATGCGCGACAACTGATAGGCAACAAGTATGGCAATTCCTTCGTTGACGAGGCGGCCCTCAAAAGGATAAACAAAAAGATGATAGCCATCCCGTGACTTATATTTCTCCACTAGAATCTGATCTAGCTCAGGTAAACTTGAGCGCTTTGCTTGCAATTCTAGAAGAGGGCGCAAGAAAGTCATCTCAACGTCGCCATAATCGCCGGCACTAGCCTTGCTGATCAGCAAGCGCACTTCATAGGCCAACTCGCTCGACAAGGGCAAGCGGCCTCCCATCCAGCGAGGAATAATGCCTGATTTAATCGGTGAAATTCTCACCCGCGCCTTCATCCCACGTACTTCTACAAGTTCAAGGTAGCGACCAGCAAAAATAAAGCGATCCCCTTTTTTAAGGCGACTTATAAACGATTCTTCTACTTGGCCAATTCGCTCACCAGAAGTGAAACATACTTCCATAGCTTGATCTGAAACAATGGTGCCAATCGATAAGCGATGCTTTAAAGCCAGGGTCTTATCTGAAATTACATACACTTCGTCTTCTTGACGAATACGTTGGTGCTCAGGATAAGCTTTGAGAGCGGCACCACCAGTGCCAACAAAGTTTAGTATCCAGGCCCAATCGTCTTTGGTTAGATCAGCAAAAGCGTGGGTGGTCCGAACCTCGTCATACAATTCGTCAGGTTTGAAACCAGTGCCGAGGGCAATAGTGACCACATGCTGACAAAGTACATCTATCGAATTTCGCAGAGGATAGCGCGATTCAACCTTGCCTTTACTTATAGCAATGCGGGCAGCAGCCATCTCTACAAGCTCAAGCGCATGACTAGGCACCAGATAAAGTTTGCTGACTAAACCAGGGCTATGGCCGCTGCGGCCTGCTCTTTGCATAGCCCTAGCCACACCCTTGGGGCTACCGATTTGCACCACTCGGTCTACTGGTGAAAAATCGACACCCAAGTCAAGACTAGAAGTTGATACCACAAATTTGAGGCGCTCTTCTTTGAGCGCCAGCTCAACCCAACGGCGCACATCGCCGTCAAGTGAACCGTGGTGGAGGGCAGCTACACCACAGAAGTCTTCACGAGCCTCAATGATGCGCTGATACCACTGCTCTGTTTGCGAACGCACATTGGTAAAAACTATCGATGTTCGCCCACCATCAATTAGCTTAATTACTTCATCAATCATCGGCAGACCGGTATGGCCAGTCCAGGGTAAGTTATCCAAACTAGCCGGCAAGACTGATTGCGCCACTACTTCTTTATTGATCTTGGCCTGGACGATACAAGATTTAGACTTAGCTCGATTATGACTACCCAGCAGGCAATCTAACGACTGCTCCAAATTGCCGATGGTGGCAGACAAGCCCCAAATCCGCAAGTCAGGAGCGAGCTTGCGCAGGCGAGCTAAAGCTAACTCGACTTGCACACCGCGCTTATTACCTATTAATTCATGCCATTCATCAACCACCACTAATTTGAGATGCTTGAATTTTTCAGCACTATTTTCATACGAAAGCAAAATAGAAAGGCTTTCAGGAGTAGTAATCAATGCTGAGGGCAAATTGTCTTTTTGCTTGGCGCGGCGACTAGATGAAGTATCACCAGTGCGTGTTTCAATAGTGAAAGGCAAATCAAGATCGCGTACCGGTTCTTCAAGACTTAAAGCAATATCGTGAGCAAGAGCACGAAGGGGAGTCAACCACAAAACAGTAAGAGGTAAGTGACCACGAGTATCTTTCTTGCTGACAATCATGTCACTGAGATCCCCATGGCTCATCCACTCAATTAGAGGGGCTGGCCAGATTGCATAGGTTTTGCCAGTGCCGGTAGAAGCATGAATGAGACCGCTATAGCCATCGAGATAGCGCTGCCATGCCTCCTTCTGAAAGTCAAAAACTTGCCAGTTCTTCTTTTCAAACCAATCTACTAACCGCTGACCCTGGGGATTAGAATTGGTCATTACTTGTCAGTAACCAATGGGCTTTTCATAGAGATACAGCTAACTCTTGATTCATTTTGGTCATTTTAGCGCCAATAGACAGAGTTAGCCCGCAGTTTTCAAAAATACTTGAGTACTCAAGTATTTTGAAAAAGTTAGAGTGCCGTGATGCTGTTTTAGGAAATAGTTGCATATACAACTATTTCCTAAACAGGAAGACAATGACAAATCGTCAGCCCGGCAAAAGAAAAGAAAGAAATGACACTAAGGGTTCTTGTTAGAGGCACCTTGACCAGGGTCAGAGCCAGGAGGTGGTGCAGCACTACCACTATCGTCTCTTGAACCAGCAGAACCTTTTGAATCACTACCCGAGCCTGTCACATCACCTGATGATGGCCGACTATTGCCAATGCTGTTAGGTGAGTCGGTACCAGCTCCCGCAGAAGGAGGCGTAGGAGAAGCGATAGAACTATCCCAGGGCCCACTGCTGCTTGGCGACATTTGCATTTGCTGATTGGCATCACCAGGCTTCATGGTTTCATTCTTACAAGCAAGACTGGTGGTGTTGTCATTTTGATCCATTCTGTGATTGAGAATTGACTCCGACTTGTTAGGTTTGGCAGAATCATTTGTTTCAGGATTCGGTTTAGCTTTAATTTCGTAGCCGTTCTTATCAAAATTAACATCAATCTTTGGATAGTGCTGAGGGTCTTGCTTCGATTCTCTTTGATAGCCTCGAATGGCATCAAGTTGCTCGCCGGCAGACATTCCCTTCAAAGCATGAGCAACTTCGCAGCCCTGCCTATTGCGCAGAGCCTCAGATACATCTGGTTTAAAAGAAGAGGCCGAGATCGACTGCTCACCATAGTTATGTGAACCCATAATGCTGCTCCTCAAAGAAGGGAAGAAAGAAAGCTGACAAGCTAAAAGAAATAGAGACTTTAGTAAGGCTTGCAGAGCATTAACGCAAAAGTCTTGTGAAATTGTTGTGAGCGAACGTGACACTACTGTGACGGCGAAAGGCTATTTGCCATAGACTTCAAGCATTTCACGCAACTGGGCCAGGGTGTCAGCCTCTTCAATGGGCTTGTCTGGCCGCAGACGAGCAATGCGCGGAAAGCGCACGGCAATTCCAGATTTATGCCGGGGAGACTTTTGAATACCCTCAAAGGCAATTTCAAACACCAAGCCTGGCTTGACAGTGCGCACCGGTCCAAATTTCTCCAGTGTATTTTTGCGCACATAATCATCAACTGACTTCATCTCTTCATCAGTCAATCCTGAATAGGCCTTAGCTACCGGCACCAGTTGGCCGTCCTGCCAAACAGCAAAGGTATAGTCACTATACAAGCTCGCTCGACGGCCATGGCCACGTTGAGCATAAACTAGAACCGCATCCATCGAGAGTGGATTAATCTTCCACTTCCACCAGTCGCCCCGTTTTCGGCCCACACCATATACAGAGTCACGCCGCTTAAGCATGATTCCTTCAACTTTTAGCTTGCGACTGTCTTGCCGCAAAACAGTAAGAGCTTCCCAAGTATCAGCCGATAATTCCGCAGATATTCGCAGGTGCTCACTCAAGGTGCCACGGCAGCTGGGTGCAGCGTCGCACTGTCCTGGCATCAAAATTGACAAGAGTTTTTGTCGGCGTGCCACCATAGTCTCTTGCCTTATATCTTGGCCAGCAATTTCTAAAATATCGTAGGCCATGAAGATACAGGGTACTTCTGATAAAAGCTTCTTGCCTACAGTCTTTCGCCCAATGCGCTGCTGCAAGAGAGCAAAGGGCATCACATCGCCCTCAGACCAGGCTAGAATCTCACCGTCCAAGACGGTGCCATTAGGCAAGCGAGAAGCAGCAGTCATAATTTCGGGGAAGCGTTCACTAATTAACTCTTCGCCACGAGACCAGATAAATACCTGACCATCACGTTTGATTACCTGAGCGCGTATGCCATCCCATTTCCACTCAATTTGGAAATCTTTGATATCGCCTAGACTGTGCACTTCCTCCTGAATCGGATAAGCCAAATAAAATGGATAAGGAGTCGAGGCCATTGCATCAGCGGTTTCTTTAGCAATCAACTGTTCATACCACTGCGCCGATGGCTCCCAGTTGCCCATCATGCGGTGTGCCACCACATTTGGGTCAATTCCGCTAACCGTAGCTAGAGCCTTTGTCACCATCTGTTGCGAGACACCAACGCGAAAGCCACCAGTTATCAGTTTATTAAAAATGAACTTCTGATCGAGAGAAAGCTTAGCCCAGGTTTCGACTAAGTGAGTTGCTGTGTCACTATCATCTAAATTGCGCAATACCAGTAAATAGCGCTCAACAAATTCAGTCAAGTCAACATCTAGACCAGCACTGGTTTCAGGCAGCAGCAAAGCCATCGTTTCAGCCAGGTCGCCAACGTTGTCATAACACTCTTGAAAGAGCCAGGGTGCTAGACCTGATAATTCGATGGTCAACTGTTTAAGCAGTGCCGTTGGTGCTAATCGGCGCAGCTTACGACCAGTGAGGAAAAAAACAGCCCAGCTGGCATCACTACTAGAAGCCTGCTGAAAATAGCTTACAAGAGCTTCTGATTTCTCGCCTGTTTTTGTGGTACGGTCTACAGTTTGATAGAGTTCGACAAAAGTTCTCATTGTAGAGTACCAGCCTCATTCTCAGTACCGGTTTCTTTGTCTGCATCAAGCTTGTCGCTGCCTTCCTCGCCAGTAAAGGCTGTCTCTAAGGCATGAGCGTCAAGGCCAAGATCAGTTAAGTAGCGCACCAGTGGTGGTGTGTAACCGTGAGTGACAAGTACTCGCTCTGCCCCAGTGGCAGCAATTGTTTCAGTTAAGCCTTGCCAGTCAGCGTGGTCTGACATAACAAAGCCCCGATCAAGCGAACGCCTGCGTCTGGCTCCTCGAACGCGCATCCAGCCAGAGGCAAAAGCATCAGAACTCTTACCAAATTTTCGCGCCCATAAACTATCTTGAGCATTGGGTGGAGCTACCACTAAAGCATTGCGACCAATGTCCTCTTTCTTCACATCGCCAACATAAGTTGTCGACGGTAGTTTGACGCCACAACCGCGGTAAACAGCATTTAAGGCTTCCACTGCACCATGAGTATAAATCGGACCAATCGATGGATCAACGCTCATTAGCAGGCGCTGCGCCTTACCCAAAGAATAGGCATATAGAATGCTAACTTTGCCTTCATTGGCATTGGCCTGCCACCACTGATTTACTTCTGCCGCAATGATTTCGGGAGAAGGAAAGCGATAAATTGGCAGGCCGAAAGTTGATTCGGTGATAAATGTATGGCAGCGCACCGGCTCAATTGCCTGACAGCTTGGATCTCGTTGGGTTTTATAATCGCCTGAGACAACGCAAATTTGGCCCTTCTGTTCGATGCGAATTTGTGATGACCCTAAAATATGGCCAGCAGGATGAAAGGAAACAATGGCATCCTTAATAGTAATTGGCACGCCATAATCGATGGTTTCAATCTTTGCCTCTTCCCCCAAGCGCAGCCGCAATATTCCTCTTGAATCAGTGTGAGCTAAATAAGAAGCAGAGCCAGAGCGCGCATGATCTGAATGGCCGTGGGTGATCAAGGCGCGCTTAACCGAGCGCCATGGATCAATATAAAAGTCTCCGGCCTGACAATACAAACCTTGTTCAGTTACGCGGACGAGATCTTCAGCCATAGGTTAGAGAGATTCCAGAGTTTCAGAGTTTCAGAAAACTAGCACGGCAAAGATATTGTGACAGTCTGCAATATATTTTTCCTGTTTTCCTGCTTTTTAGCTTTGCTTCAATTTGAAGCATGCAAGAAGGCCAGCGCTTCTTTATTGTCTTTAGAGAGCTTAAGCACAGATTCAGCCTCGGCTTTAACCAGTTCATTTTTGCCTAGAGCTTTAGCTACAGTGGCACATTTGAGATGATACTCAATATTAGATGGGCTACAGGCAGTGGCCTTCTGCAAGTCGGCTAGAGCCTTTTCAGGCATTTGATTTCTAAAATACGCAGAAGACCTGCCGAAGTAAAAGTCTCCGGCATCGTGATCAAGCCTAAGGCCGCTAGTATAAGTATCGATAGCATCAAGATAACTACCTTGACGTAACTGACAGTTGGCCAAAACTTCTATCGCCTTTAGATATTTAGGGTTATTCTTGAGCAGCCCTCGACATTGATGAATAGCCAGACCATACTCTCCAAGGCTATAGTGACAGAGTACCTGGCCTAACATGGCCTCCTTAAGATAAGCACTCTTCTTCATGGCAATTATGGTTTGATAGTCGGCCATGGCCAGCTGATAAGAGCGGGTAGCGTAAAAGCAAGAAGCTCTGTCTAAAAGTGCTTTGTCATTCTCGTGATTAAGCTTGATGGCCTGAGAAAAGTCAGCAATAGCTGGCTCGTGCTTCTGCCACTGCATGTATATGTCGCCGCGCTTAACCAGCAAGCTTTCACTGCCATTAATCTCTATGGCTTTGTTCATGACTTCAACAGCCTTAGCCCACTCTTGAGATCTAAGGTAGCCATCGCACTGACTAATCAACTCAGCCAACCGATCAGTCTTGCTAGCGCCAAAGGGAAAATTGGACCGAAAACCGGCCGATCCAGCTCGAAGGTTGTAATTCAAAAAGGCGGCTAACCCAGAGGCGGCCACAATAACTACTGTGATTATCGGCACGAGCGGTATCTTTGCCACGACAAGAACCTAAAAACTAGTTTGCAACCACGGCGAATTCTTTCAGGGTCAATATAATGATCTCTGTTAGCTATCCCTGATTAGCAAGTCCCTTTTATTAACGATCTCTATCATACTGGTGTACTGAAGAAGCTTGAAGCGAACCATGGAAACAAATAAAAAACAGTCAGCAATCAAAAGGAATAGACAGGGCAAAATCCAACCCACATCAGCTGCAATTGGGCTAGCAGTGGGAATAGCCTTGGCCACAGCCTTTTTCGCCGGTCGCCAGTCAATTAATTCGGCCGATATCGGCCAATCTACCGCTAGTCAGTCAGATAGCAACCTGGTCACATCAGTCAGACACCCGGCTGCAAATCTAGCCACACCTGGGGCACAGAGAGCTATCGGGGCAGCGATCGGGGCCAGTACAATTGCCGACATTGCCCAAGAGGCAGGGGCTTGGGTAGTCAACATCGACACTACCAAAGTCATTAGTTTTGCGCCGCAACCAGAGATTTTTGCCTACGGTGACCAACAATTTGTAGTGCAGCAACCGGCCCAAGTGGCTCAACAAAGGGGCATTGGCTCGGGTCTAATTATCAGAGCCGACGGCTATATTCTCACTAACAACCATGTGGTTGGCCGCGCCGATCAAATCAAAGTGACCTTATCTGATAAGCGTGTTTTCGAAGGCCAGGTAATAGGTCGCGACCAAGAGAATGACTTAGCTCTAGTGAAAATTGCCGCTAAAAACCTCCCGGTGGCACGAATAGGCGCCAGCAGTAAAGTCAGACCGGGCGACTGGGCCATTGCTATTGGTTCGCCAGCCGGACTAGATCACTCGGTCACCCTTGGCATCGTTAGCGCCCTGGGCCGCTCACTTTTCGAAATTTCGGAGCGCGGCCAGCTAATTCAAACAGATGCTGCCATTAATCCAGGCAACTCTGGGGGGCCACTTCTCAATATTCAAGGTGAAGTAATCGGCATTAACACAGCAGTAAGCAGCTCTATGGGCACAGGTCATCAAATTCAAAATATCGGCTTTGCCATTCCTTCTGAAGTATTTCAAGACACTGTCGAACAGCTGCTCGCTTCGGGGGAAGTGAAACGCCCTTACGTCGGCATATTGATGCAAGAGCTGACACCAAACTTGCTGCAAGAGTTTGGGTTACCCCCAACCCTGCGGGGTGTTCGGGTAGCCAAAGTTACTGCTGGAAGTCCCTCAGCTGAGGCAGGGATTGAAGAAGGAGACATTGTCACCGGTGCCGATGGCAAAGAATTCTCATCAGTAGAGCAGTTGAGAGCCAATGTGCGCAGCCACAAAGTTGGCGAGACTGTTGTCTTTCAGGTTCTGCGCCAGGGCAAAAGTCTTGCTATTAAGGTCATAATCGGCGATTTGAAAGCTTACCGCCATCAATAGAGCTTAAAAGAGGACCACAGGGTTTAGCACGGGTACAATAAGTACCCGTAGCTAGGGTTAGAGTTAATGCCCCGTATAAGTGAAATCAAATTTCACCACTATCGAGAAATTGCAGCCATGGCAACATGGTGGAAAGCAATCTTTCTCACACCTATTTGGGCTTTCCTGTTGATCATGCCATTTGGTGCGTTCGTAAGATACTTCCTCCCAAGTAGTGTGTGGATTCCCAGTTTTATACTTGCAGTTATGCTCGGGCTCTTGTATTTTCTCCGAGATCTCAACCGCCGCTTTGTTACGGTCACAGACAAAGATGTCTACTTTGGTATGGGCAGCTATAGCCTGAGCAATTTACGGCGCATAAAAATTGGTTATGCCTTTCGCTTCTTCAATATCTTGCCGACAAAATTAGTTCTAGATTTTGAAGAGGAGGGAGAAGTCCGGCACCTAGATTTAAATCTAGCCTCAATTAGCTGGCAAGACAGCGAGGCCATGCTCGATCTATTAAGTAGGCGGGTTTCACAACTAAAGATAGACGATGACGTAGAGCGCTTACTACAGTCACGCAAACCACTAGTAGTATCACCAATACAAGATCCAGATCATGTAGAAATGAAATATCACTGCAAGCGCCTTGCCGAAGAATTGCCAGCAGTCTTAGAGCACACGATATATGAATGGTCACGGGTAGTTGGCCCAATTGGCACTTTGCTTTTATGCACACCAATTTGGCTCTATTTCAATTGGATTCTCTTTAATGCTCTACGAGACTACAACGATGTAGCTGCCAATCAAGTCTTTTACGACACTCTGGCGCGCTATCTGGTCGACCTCAATGGTGCAGCATCGACTGGTGTATCGATATTCCAGCAGCTGCTAAATATGATTACGGCGTCTCCGTTTGTCACCATTGGCTTCGGTCTCTTGTTTGCTTATGGCTTGTTTCATTTCGTTGTTACTAGCCTGCTCACCCCAAACAAAATGACAATAAACAGAGAAGAATTATCTCTCGATATGTGGGCTTACCTCTGGTCTTACAATTCCACCACGGTCAAATGGAAAGAGGTAGAACATGTCTCTTTGCTAGCTCCAGGCGGCAGTGCAGATCCTAAGAAATGGGAAGTTGTCTTCGCTGGGCAAAAGAACAAAGTGCTGGCTAAGCTTCCCCTTGCTTCAGTCAGCAGTGAAGACAGGGCCAAGCTAGCCAGCGCCATCGAACGATTTTCTCCCAAATCAACTGTTGAGGCACAACTAACAGAAGCCCTCCGACCGAAGCAAGATAAATCGTATACAGAACTCTGGCTGCAATCATTGTCCAGCAGCTCACGCACCAATTTAGACCCACTAGAATCTGGTCACACACTCAAAGCTCGCAGCTACGAAGTAATCTCCACCCTGGCAATAGGTGGTGAGGGCATTGCTTACCTGGCCCACGATCTAAGATCAATTGAGAGCGGTACGGTATCGGATGTAGTACTGAAGGAGACATTGATTCCGGCATATATTGATAAAGAAATTCAACAACAATGTGTGGAACGCTTTGAGAGAGAGGCCAGGCTTCTCAAAGATCTTGAAAGCGAACACATTGTTGGCCTGAAAGACTATTTCATCGAAGATAAGCGCTGCTACTTAGTTTTGGAATATATCAAGGGCCAGAGCTTGAGGCAATTAGTAACCGAAAAAGGCGCTCTTGAGCCAGAGGTAGTACTTGACCTGGCAAAACAAATGGCTGAAATTCTGACTTTCTTGCATAGCAAACAAATTATTCATCGCGACTTCACTCCCGACAATTTAATCATGCAAGAGAGCGGTAGGCTCAAGCTCATCGACTTTAACGTCGCCCGTGAATGGGATAAAGACGATGGCAAAACCGGCACAATAGTCGGCAAGCATGCCTATGTACCGCCAGAGCAATTTAGGGGAAAGCCCTGCGAGGCAAGCGACATTTATGCCCTCGGCGCCACACTCTTCTACCTCACAACTGGCGAAGATCCAGAGCCAATTTCTCAGTCTTCACTAGAGCAAGTAAACAACCAAGAAAGCTCGTCATGGACAAAGTTAAGCACCATAATCAAAGCTTGCACAGCCATGTCACTTAAAACAAGACTGGCAAATGCCACAGAATTGAGCAAAGCGCTTAATATTGAGATTGAAGCGGCGCCACTTGCAGCCATTGCGCCTGCTGGCGAGACAACTGGAAACACAGCCGCAGAAACAATAGAAAGCGACGGAGCTAAGATTTCACTGAGCAGTAACGTCCTCCCCGAGGCAATCAGTGTAGAGAGTCGAAACGCTGAAAAACCGACAAAGATCGCCGAGGAACAACCATGGCAGAATTAAATGCATTGGACCGCCGCGATGAAGACTCCCAGACTATTTGCTTAGACTATTCAGACCAAGCCCGTCAATCACTCTTAACCTCGTTGCGTATGTCTATAGTGGTGTGGGGTCTGATACCAGCAGTAATAAGTGCTTTTGGCTTATTCAATCTATTGATATCAATAATATCCCACAACGAAAACGACAGGTTAAACGACTGGGCTCTGATATCCATCGGCCTGATCATTCCAACCTTGGTCTTAATCGCCATTCGTAATTTAAGCAAGGCACATCTGCTGTTAGACAAAAACGGCTTAGAAATTCCACCTGATTTACTCTCGACCCGACTCAAGGCGCAGTACATTCCCTGGCATAGCATCAACAAAATTGCCTTTCATCAAAGCGAGT
>CALRJJ020000068.1:0-12255 GCA_943367505.1 Flavobacterium psychrophilum
CCAGCCACGACATTGTCTGGCCGAGCGTTCAAAATGGCTCCACTATGAGCACCAGCAGCAATCAAGGAGGCAGTCTTGTTGATTGATTTGAGAATATAGGCATCCCAATCAACTCGACAGACAAATTGCTGCCGCATCTGTCCTATTTCGCCAGAACAAAGATCACCCAAAACCTGGCCATAGATTCCAACCACCACAGGATTCATGATGCGAGCAAGACAAATAGAGGCTTGAGCAAAAAGTAAATCGCCTAAAAGCACAGCCAATTTGTCATTGAAGCGCTTGTTGACTGTCTCTTGACCTCGCCGAGTAGAAGCGGCATCAATGACGTCGTCGTGCACCAGGCTGGCTGAATGGATAAGTTCAGTAAGAACAGCCAAGATAATGTGCAGGCGAGACATCTCACTATGAGCAATATCTTCCTTGCTATCAGTCAAGCTAGCTTTAGAACCGAGCAAAGAAATTAATGGTCTGATTCGTTTTCCACCAGCTTGGAAAATCTGAGCCAGTAAGTCGCCGACAAAGGGGCTGTCATCAATCAAATTGGTAACTAGCCATTCCTCAACCAGGGCCATCTCATCAGCCACTGGCCGGATGATGTCGCTCAAGTCTGAATATTGGCCTTCTTGACCAGTTTCAGACCTATCAGGTTTTGCGGTTGTACCGGCGCCATTACAAGTTGTCATCAGATTAGTACTTTTCTTCGGTAATCTTGGCAAATTATGGCAGTTTCAGAGGGGTTCTTGCCCTTTCTTAGCTCTCATGATCCAAGAAACTTAGCAAGTACAAAGCGTCTTCTTCGGATTTTTTTGGGGAGGGCGCATATTTTCAAGATGTTGTGGAACAACTCTAATGAGAGGAATGTTTTATAAATTTACTAATGGAACCCATAAAAGCCTTCTAAAAACCGAAATGGCATCTCAAATGGCATCCCAAGATGTGCATTGATAAAAATCGGGTTAGACTTAAGGGTCAAATTGCGAGGTAACCGTGTTTCAGGATCTCAAAGCCAAATTACTGGCTGGACAAATAGCTTTCAACCAAGCACTGCCGCAGGCTTTGCCTCATTTGCGCGGCAAAATCGCAGATGAAAAGCTCTTGTGGCTAGCTTCAGAATTGCAGGGCTACAGTAATGCCATTGAGTTCTATCAAACTACTGATCATAACCTCCCTAATTACCGAGTAGTGCCGGGCACCCTCAGATTGATGACTGCAGAGGGGCAACTACTGGAACTGAGACACCCTTATGCCAAGCGCGACCACATCTTCCTCAGTTCACCCATTGCCTGGATTGAAGAGATTGCTAACCACAACCAGCAAGAAGCCACTTCTCTAGTGGAAGTGCCAGAACTAACAGCTTTCATGACTAAAAATGGCGGCGGAGTGGTTTGTGAAACTACTCAAAGCGAAGTCAGACGAATAATAGCTACCTTTAGAAACCAGTTTATTGACCTGCTCGACCAAGTCGAAGCAAAATCTGGCACCTAAACTAAAACAGATTCAACGCTTTCACGTTTTTCACTGACAGAGACCACAACTTCGTTATCAAGTAATTTAAGCAGGGCAGCTATACGCTCCCTGCGGATATCGCTCTCTTCGAATTTGTACAGGCGAAAACCATTAGCCAAGCTCACCCAGACTGACTGCTCTTGGCCGACAGCGGTAGCAGATAAACGCATACTAACGTCAAGCATCAACTCAGCAAAGCTAGAGCTACGAGCGCGACAGTTAACATAGCCACAGTCACGTTCAATGGCCATACCAAGCCGCAGCGCCGAAATATAGGCATCGCGATCAGGCCTTATTTTGAGCAATTCATCTTCAAGCAAAATCAGGTCAAAATCGAAGAAGCCACTCTCCAGGGGCACCGTCTCACTTTCAACCGTACTCAAAGCCTGCTTATAGACAGACGGGCCAGCTATTGCAGCTAAGGCACGGCGACGCTCAAGCTCACTAGAGCCCGAAACTCGCTCATAAAGCAAGCAACAAAGCGCGCCAGTGACGATCAAACCGCCATAGTAGACGATCGAAAGCGGCACAATACCTGTGCCAATAGCTTGCGCAAAGGAAAAGACCACGAATATTTGAGCCAGGTGCCATAGAGCCACGGCCAAGGAAAGACCAACGGCCATAGATAACTTGCGACCGGGAGCAAGAGCCACACCGACGGTAAGGCAGGCTATACAGGCAGCCCAATCAAGGAAAGCAACAAAAAGATGGTAAATATCTACTCCAGCGCTTACACCAGCTCGGGGCATAACGTGGGCCCACTCAATTACTGCAATTACTAGCAGTTGAATCAAGGCAAAGGCCAAGAGCGCAGAGATTATGGCAACAAAGTAACGAGCCATTAAATTACCAGCAAGATATCAAACGAATTACCAGCAAATTACCAACAAATTAGCAACGCTCCAAGAAGAGACGCCCAAGATTTAGATGATGAAATATACCATGTCAGGAACTCAGGGCAAAGCCCCGGAAGGCGGCAAAATCAACTTTCCAAGAGTCTAAGAAGAATCTTCTCTTGACCTCGAATATACACAACCGAGTATTGATACCGCCAGCGATACCACAACCGGGTGGCAAAATGACAGTTTAAGACCTTCCTAAACCGGGCAACAAAGGGATAGAAGGAGAATCGCAGAATGAGAATCAATGAATAGCAAAAATACTTTAATAAATCTGGCCGAGCTTGAAGAACTGGTTGAAAAATCGCTGGATAAGACCACACTGGCCCCATCACACTTCGACTATTATCGTGGCGGGGCCGCCGACGAACTTACACTGAAGCGCAATTGCCAGGCTTTTGCCGAGATTTCAATTTGGCCACGTATGTTAGTTGATATCAGCAAAAGAGATATGTCGCTATCTATCGCTGGCCAAGCAATTGATATGCCCATTGTAATTGCCCCAACAGCCTTTCAAGCACTGGCTCACAGCCAGGGAGAACTGGCAACTGCGGCAGCGGCTAAGAAATTGAACACAATCATGACCTTAAGCACACTATCAAATCACGACATCGAAGAAGTAGCTAAAGCAGGGAACCACCTGTGGTATCAATTGTACGTTTACAAAGATCGAGCCATTACAAAAGATCTAGTAGCTAGAGCCGAGGCCAACAATTACAAAGCCCTTGTTGTCACAGTCGATTCGCCCGTACTAGGACGACGCGAAAGGGACATACGCAATCAATTTACTCTGCCGCCAGGCCTTAGAGCAGCCAACCTTGAAAAGTTTGCTCTAGGCAACATCAACAAGAACAAGAACGACAGCAACAATCAAGACTCTGACCTAGCTAGTTATATCGCCTCACTCTACGACACCAGTCTGACCTGGAAAGATCTTGAATGGATTATTTCCCTAACAAAACTGCCAGTATTAGTGAAAGGCGTTTTGCGCGGCGATGACGCCATAAAGGCCGTTGCTGCCGGAGCAAAGGGAATAATTGTCTCCAACCACGGCGGCCGCCAGCTCGATACCACGATTTCAACAATAGAGGCTTTGCCAGGCATCATCGCCGCCCTAGAAACGGCCAATAGCGCAAACAGCAATACTGGAGTAGAAGTTCTGCTCGATGGTGGCATCAGAAGAGGAACTGACATACTAAAAGCATTGGCAATGGGAGCCAAAGCTGTAATGATAGGAAGGCCTGTACTATGGGGCCTGGCCCTCTCTGGCCAAAGTGGGGTGGAAGCTGTGCTGAATCTGCTCAAATCTGAGTTTGACCTAGCCATGGCTCTGAGCGGCTGCGGCAACCTGGCGGCAATTACTTCTGACTTAATTTCGCGAGAAAAATGACTGCCCTCCAACCAAGAATAGTTTCACTGATTGCCAGTTCCACCGAGATCGTTCATGCTCTTGGCTTAGGAGAATATATGGTGGGGCGCTCGCACGAATGCGACTTCCCTCAATCTATAAAATCTCTACCAATCTGCACCTCACCTAAATTTCAGGTAGACGGCTCTAGTTATGAAATAGATCAGCGTGTCAAAGCAATTTTGCAGGAATCGCTTTCGGTCTACAAAGTCGACGCCGATATTCTCGAAAGCCTTCAGCCAAGCCATATTATCACCCAGGCGCAGTGCGAAGTTTGCGCTGTCAGCCTCCGTGATGTTGAAGCCGCTCTGTGTCAGATGGTCAGTAGTAAGCCGCAAATTGTTTCACTTGAACCAAATAGCATGGCAGACTTTTATAACGATATAGAAAAAATCGGCAAGGCTCTGCGTGTAGAAGATCGAGCGCAACAACTTATAAAGACCTGCCAAAGCAGAGTTGATGCCATTGAAGCTAAGGCAAACGAAGCGTTAGCCAGAGGCATGACCAAAGTTTCAGTGGCAGTGATCGAATGGATAGAACCACTGATGGCAGCAGGAAATTGGATGCCAGAGTTAGTAGAACTGGCTGGCGCCACTAACTTATTTGGCCAGGCTGGCAAACATTCTCCCTGGATGACTTGGGAAGAATTGATAGAGAAAGAGCCAGATATAATTCTCGTGACACCGTGCGGTTTCGATAACAAACGCACTCTGGAAGAGATGCACTTGATTGAGCAACAACCTCACTACAGTGCCCTCAAAGCCGTGCGCAACAAACGCGTTTATGTGGCCGATGGCAATCAGTATTTCAATCGACCCGGCCCGCGCCTGATCGACTCACTTGAAATAATGGCCGAAATTCTGTACCCCCAACTCTTCGATTTCGGCCATGAAGGCACAGCCTGGATTAATTTCACCAGCTCTAAGTCATCAATCGACAAAGCAGGCGAAAATTAAGTGAGCGCTGAAGACAATAAAAATAATGACAGTGACAACAAGACTGAAGAGGGTAAATCTCGCCAGTTGCTAGCTGCCAGTGCCCTTATTCCGCTGCTTTGCGCTCTTTCACAACCGCCTAACTTCAAAGCACTTATTTACTCAGTTTTCATAGTCAACTATCTAATCAAGACTCGAGCGAAGGAGAAACCAGCCACAGCCGTGGCTGTGAGCCAGCCTTCAGCGACATCATTCTCAATCTGGCAGAAACTTGAATTTGTAGCTTTATTTGTGGCCTGTGGCATGATGGTGCAAACCCTTGACTATCTGGGGCACTTAAGTTTTCCCGTGCACACGCTCTGGTCGCCCAGCTGGATCTGCTTCGGACAGTCACTACAGTCAGGACTGTCCGAAGCTTCAGTGGCTTGGCAATTCATTATGACTTTTCGCGTCATGGCAGCACTAGCGCTGGCTTGGCTAATAGCATTGCGCTTCTTTGTCATCAGCGAAACAGAATTCTTCAAGATAGCAGTGGGCTTTGGCGCAGTGCTAACGGCCATGGATTATATGCCAGTAATAAGCCTACCGAACTTAGAAGCCACAGTAGCCGGCGCAATTTACTTTGGCTCAATCGCCGCTATTGCCTCAACGCCCCTAGGACTGCCAGAAAAAGTGCACTACAAAGGAAAAATTGGTGCCAGGGAAGTTTATATGCTTACCATGATCTTGCTCTATGCGGCCGTCAAGCTAGTTATTCGATTTTCGCCTATACCCGCTCTAGGCGTGGGCTAAGGTGGCAAGTCAAACGGGCATGGGTGAGAGCGATCGCCAGTGCATCAGAAGCGTCATCAGGTTTAACAATTTCGGGCAATCCTAAAAGCTTGGCCACAGCCCACTGCACTTCAGGTTTTTCTGCTTTGCCATAACCGGTCACATGCAGTTTCACCTGCATTGGAGTATATTCGCCAGCCAACATGCCAAAGGTAGCCAAGGCCTCAAGAATGACACCACGAGCTTGTGCTACTGGAATTACAGTCTTGGCATTTTTGAAGAAGAAAATAGCTTCAACGCCACATTCCTCGGGCTTAAATTCTTCAATCAAGCTAATTAAATCTTCGCGAATCATTTTCAAGCGGTTGGCAGGGGCCATGGTTTTCGGGGTTGATATCACCCCCGAAGATATATACCTAAAGCTGTCACCAGCAATCCAATCGACTATACCGAAGCCAACCGTAGCAGTACCAGGATCGACGCCCATGATCCGCCTTGGCACCCTCTTTGCACTCTCAAGCCGAGTATTCAATAAATGCAACCTAAATTAGCAATTTTGACCTTCCAAAGTGTAACATTGCAAGGCACAGTTATCGGTATAAATGAACAGTTATAGCTTCAGCTCTGAAATTCAGGTCAGCCCTGTGAGCGTTACCCCCAAGGCGGGGTGGCTTGACTCACAGCGACTCTCACTAAAGCTACCAATAGGCTTTTTGATGGGAGCTATTCTGGCCCTCGCTACTCCAGGGTTTGATCAGGCCTACCTCGCCTGGTTTGGCTTGATACCACTTCTGATACTAATTAGAGCCTGCAATTCCCCCTGGCAATCAGTATTTACTGGCTTTACTTTTGGCGCCGGCTACTATGCCATTGCCCTCAGTTTCTTCACCGGTATGTATCCGCTGCGTTGGCTTGGTCTGCATGACGCTGTTAGTTTTCAAATAGTCTGGTTAGCCTGGTTAGTCGAAGTTATCCACTATTCATCTCTCACAGCACTGTTTGCTCTCTTTGTCTTCTGCTTACCGCTGCGCCCCAGTTTTTTGCCTAATCATCGCCGGCCATTCTATCCCTACCTCATAGCCGTGCCTTCAATTTGGGTTTTCCTGCAATGGGTAGTGGCCACAGCGCCACTATTTTTTGGTTCACCACTAAGCCAACTGGCCTACACACAATCACGCAACCTGCCATTAATACAACTGGCAGCAGTTGGTGGCAGTGGCTTGGTTGATTTTGTCATCGTCATGTTTAACGCTGCCTGCGCCCAAATGATCATAGAAACTACTGGCATAGCCCGCAATCTTGGTGAGCGCACTGACCAACTCAATATCAAATTTGGCTCGGTTCTCGACCTAGTTCTATGCTGCCTGGCCATTGCCTTTGCCCTCAACTGGGGCAGCCAGCGAATCGCCCAAATCGAAGACGAAGTCAGACCCGAACACGCCATTCGCTTCAATCCACAGACGCCACCAATACCGGTGACAATTGTGCAGGGCAATGTCTCCATAGAAAACGAACGCTTTGGAGCAATCTCCGCAGCCGAATTCTGCGGCCGCTACAACGAACTTACAGCCAACACCAGCTCAAGCCTGGTAGTTCTGCCCGAAGGTGTCGTCACCCGCAGTCAGATGGGTCAAGGAGGCCTGCTGCCAGCCCTCAAACATATCAGCCAGGAAGAGCGCAAAGAAATTATTTATGGCGCCATCGAACCTCTAAAAAATGGCCATATAAATGTAGCCAGACTGGTCAGCCCCTTTGGCTATAGAGAAAGTGCCTATGTCAAACAAAGATTAGTGCCTTTTGGCGAAATAGTGCCAGAGAGTTTGCGTGACAAACTACCGACCAATTCTGAAGTCTTCTTAGCGGCTCAAAAAGCTCAAATAATTCGCTCTGGCTGGGGCAAAATTGGAGTGGCTATCTGCAATGAAGTAATCTTCCCCAAAATTGTTTCCGATCAAGTTAGAGACGGGGCCTCACTGATTGTGGTTCTAGCCAATCTTGGCTGGTTTCATAATTCTTCTTTGAACAAACAATATCTTGCCTGCGCCACTCTCAGAGCAGTTGAAAACAAGCGCTTTCTAGTGCTCTCAACCAATACCGGCATCTCCGGGGTGATCGACCCAGCTGGCCTGGTAGTCAGTAAGTCGTATGCCTTGCAGCGCGGGGTACTTACCGACACGGTACAATTCATCTATTCAAAAACCCCATTTAACAGAATGCATTGGCTATGAAAACAAACAAAATCTCCTTTACTTTCGCTCTTGCAGCCACTCTCGTAACTCTTTTCACTACTTTTACTTGCAGGGAGGCGCTGGCCATGCTGCCGACAGTCAAACTGGGTGACCAAGAAGTCAAATTAGAGGTAGCCAGCTCTAAAGAAGAAATTGAGAACGGCCTGATGTATCGCACATCAATGCCAGAGACTCAAGGCATGGTTTTTCTCTTTCACCCCCATCGCCCCGTGGCATTCTGGATGTATCACACTCTGATCAGCCTGGACATGCTCTTTGTCAGAGATGGCAAGATTGTAAAAATCTGCAAGCAAGTGCCCCCCTGCAAATCAGAAGATCCAAGCAAATGCCCCACCTATCCAGCAGAAAGCACAATTGATGTCTCTGAGGTAATCGAAGTTAATGGCGGCTACTGTGAGAGACACGGAGTAAAGGAAGGCGATAGCGTTCAATTCGACTTCGACAGCAAATAATGGCAAATCAAGAGATAATCTCAGAGCTTGATCAAGCCAGTGGCATCGCCACAATAACTTTCAATAGACCTGATGCCGCCAATGCCATTAGCACAGCTATGTGGGAAAGCCTGCCGCGCTTAATCCACAAACTTATAGAAGATGGCAGCAGACTTTTGATATTTACAGGAAGTGGCAAATATTTTGCCGCCGGGGCCGATTTTGAAGATCTGCGTCAAATAGTCGACTATACCAGCGCAGCGCGCTTCTGGCAGGCGATTTCCACCGCGCTAGAAACCATTGCCGAATTAGAGATTCCTACAATTGCTATGGTGAACGGCCCTTGCCTGGGCGGAGGCTGTTTGCTTGCAAACGCTTGCGACCTGCGCTTCGCCGCCCTTGAAGCTGCCATTTTCGCCATCCCCGTTGCGCGCCTGGGAATAATCTTAGATGACAGCAATGTACAAAGACTGGTAAACCTGATTGGCCAAGCAAAAGCAAAAGAGCTGCTCTTTAGCGCCGCCACTATCGGCAGTACCAGAGCAGCCACTATTGGCCTGATCAATCAAGCCGTTGAAGACGAAAAGCTAGAGGCACACACCCTTGAATTTGCCAAAACCATTCTGGCCAATTCAAGCCTGACAGTAGCCGCTACAAAAGCTTCAATTGCCAGGCTCAACCATCATGTACGCGAGCAAGAAAGAGCAATCGTGGGCTACCTGTCAAGTGATTTTCGCAACCGCATGGCTCTTGAGCCTTAAGACCCCTAGAGCAATCAGTCAGATCTAGACTGAAACCACACGCTTGATTTCAGGCAACTCTTCTCTAATAGCGCGTTCAACACCCATCTTCATGGTCATAGTCGAACTTGGACACATGCCGCAGGCGCCGACTAAGCGTACTTGAACTTCGTCGTCTTTGACGTCTACTAGCTCAATATTGCCGCCGTCCATCATCAACATCGGGCGCAACTTGTCGAGAATGGCTTCTACTTTGTCTCTCATATTTTCTCCTGGTGTTTAATCTGGCAATTCTTATCGTAACCGAAGACTCAATAATGAATGAGTAACGAAACCTTTCAAGATTGCTACTTATCATCTTAAGCTGAAATAAAGGCTGGGCGCCTCGCCCTTATATTGTTATATGCTTTGCCAATCGCCGGCCCTTGATAGAACTAATTTAGAACAGATTGGGACGGTTTGAGACGATTTAATAAGGAGTTGGACAGATGGCAAGAGTAGCTATTAATGGATTCGGTCGTATCGGCCGTAACGTATTCAGGGCCTACCTCGAGAGCGCGCCAAAAGATCTCGAAATCGTTGCAATCAACGACCCTATGCAAGATTTGGTGCAATCAGCTCACCTGCTCAAGTACGACTCAGTACAAGGCGAACTAAAGCATGAAGTTAGCCATGATGAAGAATCATTGATTGTCAATGGCAAAAAAATCAAGTTCACCCGCGAGAAAGCTCCAGCTGATTGCCCATGGTCCAAGCTCAATGTCGACATCGTTCTAGAATGCTCCGGCGTCTTCACCGATGCTGAAAAAGCCAAAGCCCACATTACCGCTGGCGCCAAGAAAGTATTGATCTCAGCTCCAGCTAAGAACGAAGACATCACCATCGTTCTTGGTGTAAACGACAAAGACTATGACGCTGAAAAGCACAACATCATCTCTAATGCCAGCTGCACAACCAACTGCTTGGCTCCTGTAGCTAAAGCTATTGACGATGCTTTCGGTATCGAACAAGGCTTGATGACCACAATTCACAGCTATACCCTCGACCAGAAACTGCTCGATGGCGCTCACAATGACCTGCGCCGCGCTCGCGCTGCTGCTATGTCCATGATTCCTTCAAGCACCGGTGCTGCTAAGGCTATCGGTCTGGTAATGCCACACCTCAAAGGCAAACTGAATGGCTTTGCCATGCGCGTGCCTACACCAAACGTATCAGTAGTTGACTTGACCATCACCTTGAAGAAAGAAGTCACTGTTGAAGCTATCAACAAATGTGTTAAAGAAGCAGCTGAAGGCCCTCTCAAAGGCATTCTCTCCTATTGCACAACTCCACTAGTTTCAATCGACTTCCAAGGCAACAAGCACTCTTCCATCTACGACGCTGATCTGACAATGCAAGTCGGTGATCGCATGGTTAAAGTGTTGGCCTGGTACGACAACGAGTGGGGCTACAGCAACCGCTTGGTCGAACTAGCAACCATGGTAGCGAAAAAGCTCCCAGTCGCCGCTAAAGCCTAGTCTGAAACAAGAAGACGCCCTCAAATTGGGGGCGTCTTTCTTTATATTAAGCAATTACGTCTAATCACCACGCACCCCACACCACTCAACAGTCAGGTACAGATGAAGAAAACTATTCAAGATCAAGGCGCCAAGCACTTCCAAGGCAAAAAGGTACTGGTACGAGTAGATTTCAATGTACCGCAAAATGAAGATGGCACCGTAGCAGATGATTCCCGCATCAAAGCAGCTCTTCCCACCATTTCTTGGTTGGCCAAAGCTGGCGCTAAAGTAATTTTGCTTTCCCACCTCGGTCGTCCCAAAGGTAAAGTAGCAGCCAAATACTCCCTAAAGCCAGTGGCCGAGCATTTGCAAAAGCTACTAGCGGAGATGGGCCACAAAACAGTTCATTTTGTCGACGAATGCATAGGCGTCAAGGCCGAGAAGGCAGTGAACGAAATGCATGACGGTGACGTTGCCTTAATGGAAAATGTCAGATTCCACGAAGAAGAAGAGAAGAACGAAGAAGGCTTTGCCAAAAAGCTATCGCAACTAGGCGAAATCTACGTTAACGACGCTTTCGGCACAGCTCACCGTGCCCACGCCTCAACTGAAGGCGTCACCAAATTTTTAAAACCAGCTCTAGCCGGTATGCTGGTCGCTAAAGAAATCGAAATGCTTTCTTCGGCCCTAGACAACCCAGCACGCCCCTTTGCCACCATAATTGGTGGCGCCAAAGTATCTAGCAAAATCGGCGTATTAGAAAATCTTTTGAGCCGCGTTGATGTCTTGGTAATCGGTGGAGCCATGGCCTTTAGCTTCCTCAAAGCTCAGGGTCTCAATGTTGGCAAATCATTGGTTGAAGAAGACCGTCTCGCTTACTGCAAAGAGCTAGAAGAAAAAGCAAAAGCCAAAGGTGTCAAGCTGATCTTGCCCGTCGATGTAGTCGTGGCCAAAGAAATGAAAGCTGGCGTCGCTACTAAGGTAGTAAAAGTCAGTGAAATAGAGAGCGATGATATCGGCTTAGATTTAGGACCAGAGTCACTGAAGTTAATCGTGGCCGCCCTAGCACCGTGCAAGACCATTCTCTGGAACGGCCCTCTGGGAGTTTTCGAGATGGCTGGCTTTGAGCACGGCACATGGACGCTGATTGACTGCTTAGTTGAGCTGACCAAGAGCGGTACAAAAACAATTGTTGGTGGCGGCGATTCGGTTTCTGCCCTTAAACTGAAAGGTGTAGCCGACGAACTGTTGACCCACGTTGGCACAGGTGGCGGCGCTTCACTAGAGTTTCTGGAAGGTATCGAACTGCCAGGCATTGCCGCTCTCGATAACAAAGAAACAGTGGCAAATAAGGCATAATAAGGGAGCACTGAGAGAAATACAGATGCCTTCAGCCACTAATAGAAGCTCAACCATTGTCTCAAGATTTTTCTGCGGGCTATGCGCGTGCTTTTTTATTGGCTCAATGCCGCCCACTCTCGCTCAATATCAAAACCAAAATCAGAATCAGAATCAAGCACAAAGTCAGCAGTACTATGTAGACGGACAGCCCATCTCGCAAGAACGCTACCAAGCGCTGCAAATGCTTAACCAATCGATTCCCTTGCTCCAGGCTAATCGCAATCAAGAGGCAATTGATTTGCTTTTGCAGGCCGAAAAAATGGCACCGCAAATGGCTGAGATTCACAATAACCTTGGCTTGGCCCTGGCAAAATTAGGCCGCAACGGCGAAGCCCTGCAAGAGCTAGAGGCAGCCAAACAACTGAAGCCAGAACTGGCAGCCACCTGGCTCACCCTCGGTGGTCTCTACCAAT
>CALRJJ020000069.1:0-12239 GCA_943367505.1 Flavobacterium psychrophilum
CTAAGGCTCAAACTAGGCTACTAGAAAAGCCTACGTCTGGGTATGCAGCTCCAGCTGTCGGTACATCGGAAATTGGCAATCAAGCTCTGTTTCTGCACATGTGGATTCTAAATACAATCTATTTGCCACTTTTGCGGGTCAGCAGAGAAGTCTTCGTAAGAGAAACAGAGATCTTCATACTCCTCCAGCGATGCTGCGCGGAAAATAAAGCCTGGCTGTGCTTGATAGTGAAAAGGATAAATAGCAGAGTGAGTGCGCTCGCTATGCTCTGCGTAATTAACAGCTATATTTACAACTGTGTTCGCACCTCTAAAATGCACGATGCCATACTCCCAACAAGAGTCACCCATGCTGTTGAAAAAAATTACTCGGCCATCAAAAGTAGCAAGACTTTCTCTGCTGAACCATTCAGTGCTATCGCAAATGGTTCCATGTTCGCTCATCTGCGTGCTTCCTACGACGAAATTTGCGTGAAACTGACAACATGTATGATTCATCAAACCAATCCTCGTAGAGCTTCGTAAATGCTTTGCTATTCAAGTAAGTTATTAGAGACCGGTGCTGCTTTCCTGAAATTGTCGCTGAGGCTAATTTAACCTCAAGCTCGTGACAGTTCCATACCTAAAAAATAGACGGCAAATATTGTTTATCGCAAGCATATGCTTGAATGCTTATTGTCTTCCACGTGCTGAGATATACTCGCGATCCTCGTTACAGCACGAAATCGGCGGCAAGCTGAGTGTCAGTTCTTTGTTCTGGCGCGTTTCAAGGCTCTTACGACTTCGGTATTGAATATCGTTCAATCGCTCGGTTGGAATAATGACTCCAGGGGATGATGAGCGCTTATTGTATAGGAGCACAACAATCGAAAAGCCAAGCATTATTGTGCAAGTCACGAAAATATCGAAAGATTGATCCATAGACGAGCCCTCCAGCTTTACTGCAGTTAAAGTGGTTAATGTGATGCCTTAATTGCTTTCGAAAGAAGTCGCCGGGCTTAGTTCGCTGCTCGAGCGTCTAAAAGTGATCGTCTGTTTCTGTGGAAACTGGTCTTAGACGAATGGGATCTTGATAGTTATTATTTTGTTCTGCCACCACGCAATCAATACAGCTTTCGTTGAAGATGCGTATAGCTATTGAGACAAAGTCTTTGGGGCAGTGCACATTTAGATAACACTGCACTTTGAAGATAGATTTATCTGAGTATGGTTTTGGATAAGTACGGAGAAGCTTAACTGCTGCTTTAGCTGTCTCAATGGCATAATTAATTGCGGCGCTGCTGTTGCTTGCAGAAGGCGCTGCAACTGGTCTGTCTGTCTTATTATCAATGTTATTGGCGGCAACGAGACCTTGGAATTTATCTACGAGCATTATGTGACTCCGGAATGTGTGATGATTCAACGTTTATTTTTCAAAACATTTATGAGTGATAACTCCCCCAGTAGTCACTTTCGACAAAGCTCCTTCTGCTGCAAAATCCACGTATGACTTGATGTACTGGTATTGCGAGCAAGATGATGAAACTGAGTATGGCTATTGAGAGAAAGATGATGTCTAGGTATTCATCCATCGTCGTGGTCCTTTTTAAAGGCTTTCTAGTTTGAGATAGAGAGCAAACGCCTGATTAATTGATTGATTCCATTTCCTTTATTACATTTAGTTTGGCAATGATTTTGTGACGAATCCATTGCTACTTCAAAAGACTTTTCAAAGGCGCGAGATAGGCCCAGTGATGGTTCTGCAAAGAGGCCTAGAAGGAATCCTTCATTAGACAGTTTGGCACCATAGGTCGCGCTGCCTCAATTTATCAAGTAACTTAACAGCGGCAACCTGGCTTTTGTCACTCAAAACGAGCCGCACTAAAATTAAAGACAGAAAAAGCGATCCGCTGGATCGCTTCTCCTACTTATCCCCCCGGATAACCCTTGAATTGGTTGTTTGATTTAAGGCAGCTATCAATTTCAACCTTTAACTCGTTTAGTTTAAACAACCAATTGTGACGGTTCTATGACTAAGAGCAAAATTCAAAACCAAAATTTCAGTTAGTCACGATAACTTCCCCAATAATCGCTGTGGACAATTTGGTGCCGCTTCCATTGCTAGCACAATACCTTTTTCAGCGCTGATAGACAGAGCCAGAAGCTAGTAGGTGTGAGGCTTAAGTTGATCATCTCATCACGTTAGAAACCCAACTGAAATCGAAACATGAGAAACCGTACTATCCTAGTTCTGAGCGCCGCCCTGATGCTGACAGTTGCTGGCTGCGCTGCATCCACCACTAACGCAGGCGTCAATGGAGCCATTCCTCTAGAAAACGATCAAGCTTATATTGTTCTTTGCGCCTTGGCTTCGAGTTAGACGTCTTGGAGCTACGCACAGAAAGAGGAACGGCAGCAGCCGTTCCTCTTTCTGTCCTTTGTTGATATTTTGCTTTTCCTATTTACTATTTGTCTTTCCTTTTTTTTGTTTTCAGCGATAGTCGACCAGTTTATTTTGAATGTGAGTTATCAGCAAGAGAGTTTGGAATAGCGTTTTTCAGTGAATTCAGCGACATGTAGCGACCGTTTCTAAGTTGTCTAATTGCTGGGGTATCCCATTTATTTATGATTTCTGTTTCAATAAATGCCTTTGTGTCAGGAGCAATCATAGGGTTGCCGGCGAAAGCTCTAAAATCATGAACATCAATGAGTTTATCTGTTCGAGCGCTGAAATTCGAAGAGCCAGCGTAGTCTACGCTTCTAAAGCGTAATGCATCATCTTCCAAAAGTTTCTCGGCAATATGAATGGCTTTTTGTCGGCTTTCAGTCATTGCCTCAACCTGTCCACTATATGCTTCTTTAGCTTTTGGGGAATTTTGATCTTCGGAGATAGCGGCCTCTGCAATTCTGTCTAAGTTAATATAGTTGCCGCTCATGTAGTTGCTTTTGAAGGTGCGATCATCCATCTTATCGATCAACTTAGTTTTTATTTTTTCTCCCAATTTTGGGTCGAAGTTAGGAGAGCTAATCAAAGCTTCCAGATCTGATTTATTAACTAGTTTGTCTTGGCGCTCATGCAAATCTGCTGAACCACTATAGTCAGCGGCACTGAAAACAGTAGCGTCATCGCCAACTTTTACAGCAAGAAGATCTCTAAGCTCTTGAGCTTGTTTGTTTTGCTCGGCTGCACCAGCTGTAACGGCATCTGCTGGTTTTTCTACAGTATCAACTTTGGCTTGTTGAAGTTCTCCACTTGCTTTCATCAATGTGTCTTTTGTCATTACGCCATTTGAATTAAGATATCGCTTTTGGAAATCTGGATCATCCCACTTGGCAATGACCTTTTCTTCAAGCTCCTTTCTCTGTTCAGGTGTCATTCGAGGATCAATTGCTAGAGCCTGGAAGTCATGTTTCATAAGCTGGCCGTCAGTTTTGCCTACAGGATCGGGCGCGCCAGCATAGTCGGCTAGCTTAAATACCGATGGATTGCCAGGTTTGTCATTAAGAAGATAATCTTTCAAGAGACTAGCTTCGTGCTGTTGCGAAGCAGTAAGATTTGCTTGAGCTTCGCTATTTATCCCATTTTCCCGTGCTTTCTGACCGTTCATAATTGCAGTTTGCAGGTCACTTACACTGAAGCCATTAGTCATGTCTCTTTGGTTAACTTTGGTCACTGGTTGTTGAATCAAAGCTTCGCTCATGGCGGCTCCTAGCACACCAGGCTTACCGGTCTTCTGGAATGTCTTTAGCTCTGCTGCGGTAACGTGTCCATCACCACTGCCGCTAGCATCCACTTTCTGATCGATTTTTGCAAAAGCTCTGTGGCCAAATTCCAAGGCAAAAGTTGGTAAAAGCTTCTCTGTTTCTAGTTTTTTTACAACAGCCTCTTCATAAGCCTTACCTTGTTTACCAGAAGGGTCCTTTTCTTTCAGCTCTTTTCTGGTTGTATTAACAGATTCAATTAGTTTGTTATAGGCTCCATGGGTATCGCCAGCAGCTGTGCTCTCAAGTTTGTTCTTTGTTTCTTCAACAGTTTTATTGGCTGCTTTTTCGACTTCTGTCTTTGGTTTTTCTGCGTGGTGTTCTGCTGATTTAGCCATGATATTACTCCTGCATTTAAGCGTGAAAGATTAGAGCGTCACTACAGATGGTGTCGCTTCTGCTCGGGGGTGTTAGCGAAGTTGTACTTCGTTGTCGAACTTCATGATGCCAAGATACCCCAGTAAATGTGACGAAACAATGTCTATTTTGTGGTCTATTTGGAATAATTAGACTTCTCTACAAACCCGCTCTTGCAGCGTTTCAGCGCTAAAGAATGTTAGAGAAAAAAATTGCGAGAGAAAACAGGAAAGGCGGTCCGCTGGACCGCCCTACCCACTTTACCCCCCCGAGTAAATCTTCAATTATCGATCAGTGACAGCAGTCGGTTTGAGAATGCCCTCGGCGTTAGCCGCAAATTTGATTTCGCGGGCCTTACCTGTTGGATAGAGCATTGTGTCTATTTGAGTGGCAGCTGTCCATTGCTCGGCTGCACCACCTTTGTAGGCTTTACGGTAACTGCCGTCTGGCTTTTGCTCATAGATCTGTGGCACAGGATAGATCTTCGCCATTCTAAAGGTACCATCTGCACTCATTTCGACATTGCCACGGAAAGAATCGGCAGTTATCGGCGTGTCATACCGACCATAAGCCTGCCAGAAAGGTGCTTCGCCAGGTTTGCCAGGTTGACGCACAAGGCGGGAACCATCAGGATTCACTACGGCAGATATTTGTCCATCTTTATCGCGCAGCACTACTCTAGAGCTGCCGTCTGGATAAGATACTTTTTGTGTTCTGTCTTCTAGCTTGTCTTTCTGACTGTGATGAGGGATCACTTCGCCAGGATCCTTTCCAACTGGCCAAGTAGGCTCGAATCTCGCTTTACCTGGATCTTTTCCAACTGGCCAAGTAGGCTCGAATCTTATTGCACCATCGTCGGCTGGAAGACTCGGGTGTTTAATAACTTTTCTATCAGTGAGCTGATTTACCTCCGCCGGCGATAGAAGAGGTCTGTCGTCACAACTATCTCCTTTACCACCGTCGGCACGAAGAACCGGCCGTTTATCATGTCTATCGGTGAGAAGACTTAGTGGTAGGTACTTGTTTTGATGATCGGCGTAGTCATTATTAATGGTGAGATCGGGCAAACCTTTTTCCACAGATACTGGTACTTTAGGTAACTCTTTGCAGTGGCTACCATCAGCATTTTTGACTGGAAGACCAACAGAATTCTGCCTGCCATACTGCGTGCGTTCCGCATCGGTAAGCATGGCTCCAAGGGCTGGCTTTCGGTCATTCCAGATGGACTGATAAATTTGCTCTATTACTTTTTGATCTATTACTTGAGGTGAAACTTTTGCTTGGTCACCTTGCGCCCAAGTATCTTTTGCATTTGTAAGTTGCTCTGCTCTCTGACTCATCTTTTTTGACTCCAAAAAATTGATTGACTAAATGAGGGGGTGTTGAACGCGGTGCCTTTCAATGTCGTTAGCTTATGCGCCTTTTTGTGACGGTTCCATGTCGAAACTGAAATTTTCTGTCTTTTTTTTAGCGCGCCTAAATAAAGGAATGCTTGTTACTGCTCCTGCGGATCTTCGCTTGCTTAGCTTCTATAGGTGTACTGAAACAAAATCAGGAGGCAGGGTATTTCAAAGAGCAAGGCAAGGAGAAAGCTGATCAGTGTATCGAGCTTGTTTTCAGGATCTTCTTTTAGTTCATCGTAAATGTCGATAACTGTGACGAAAAGTAGGAAAGAACAATCAACGGAAAGCCATAGGCGAAAGCTGAGATCATTTGCGTGCTGCGAATATCAGCCAAGAATAAAATCATACCTACTAGCGAAAGAACACTACCAAATAAATCGATTAGTACAAGCCACCAAACGTACTTGCTACGCAGGTCTGACCAGATCCCTCCGGCAGCTACCGCTAGGTAGCAAACAATATAGGCAATTAAAAGGAACTTGACCACAAGTTTTCACCTTAAGCGGAAGAACGCCGAAAATAACTCTTTACCAAAAGAGTGCCAGATTATTGATGTCAAGTAACCTAGTTTAATCCTCGTCAGGTCATGCTTGGTGCAAGGCAGAGCAGCTACGCGCGTCTTAGTCTTAACTAACTAACTTCTGTTGTCTATGATTACATGACCTTGATAGAACTAAAACTGACCATTACTTCATTCTCCTTCTTCAGGAAATTCCAAGCCTCAGCTTTATCAACAGCTCTACCGAACGACTGGTTCAATAACTTGCATCGCACTTTCTGAGCGATGTGCCGCGTGCTCATGAGATTCTTGAGCTGGCAGAGTTATCCTTGGTGCCTTGATTGGCTCGATGATGGAAGTTATTGCCGGAAGGCTCTAAACAGCGCTTAAGCGCAAAAGTTTCAAAACAAAATCACTTGAAGAAAATGTCAAACAGAAATCCATTTCATTTCATTTTTGGAAAATTCTACGGCTTTGTTCAACAGCAGCGCGCTGAAGCCGCTCTTGAAGAACTACAGCCGCTTGTGCGCAGAGCAGAGAAGCTTGCCTACAAAGGTGCCTTTGATGGCTCGCGAGTGCTGCAAGAATGCAAGTCTCTGCAAGGAAGCTACGACCTCAAGCTGCTGACCAACAGCCGCATTGCCAGACTCTTGAGTTCTAAATCTGCTACTTCTTCTAAGATCGACGCCTGTAGCCGTTACTTTGGCACTGTCTTCTTTGATGTCACTTCGTTTTCGCGGCCGTTCAGACCTCGCGTATTTGACTATTCAAACAGCGATGTGAAGAAAGCTGCTACTAAGTTGCTTGCGGCGTTCATTCGCACTTGCCAGGGCCGCACCATGGCTCTTCAGGGAAGCATCGAAGCCTTGAAATATCAAGAAGACCTCGTCAATCTTTGGCTTGAGCACCCACCGACCCAACCCAGCAATGATAAGGCCAGCGAAAAAGCAGAAGCACTAGTCTATCGGGGTGTTTCCTATAGCCTGAATGCACTTGACGAGATTCTCACTTATTCGGCTCAGGCACAACACATTGCCAGCGACATGAATAAGCTGGTTGAGACCAGAACCGCTCACGAACATGCGGGCACTCAAGCTCTTACCATGGTGACCGAGGGAGCATCGAGCGCTAAGATTCTTAGCCAGATTGGCTCGGCTCCGCGCTCTCAGAACGAGCGATTTGCTTTTGAGGTCTTGGGCGCTGGCGCGCTGATTGAAGCTCGGGTAGCGAGATTCTTTCAGTGCGAACAAAACCTCGGTGATTTGACTTCGGAAGACTTTGCCAGGGTATTGACCGCTAGGCAGCGTTTGGCCTCTGCCTACATCGACTGCCTCAAGTGTAGTGCCGTAGCCTACAAAGCGCAGATCGATTCAACGCAACACTTGATTGAGCTCACGCAGGCTTTGCTTGGCACGGTGCAGTAAGCAATAAACGCTCTGTGTCGCATTGGCATTTAGAGGCCTTATGTCGCTAAAGCCAGTGGCTTCCGTCCGGAGTAGCCTAGCGGACGCTAGGCTACTCTAGGGCTTGCCATGAGAGGTCACAAACCTACTGTCTTGAGGCAGTTGCTGTAGCACCGCAATCATGCAAAACAAATACGAATGTTCTTCAAAACCAGTGAATCACTTACTCGCTATCTGCGCAATCGCTCGCCCGAAAGACTTACCCTGAGAAATTGCCCTTTCACAGAACTTCCGCCGCTCCCAAGTTACTTGACGGAGCTAGTCATTGATGGCTGCCAGTTCACTTCGATTTACACCGCAGGCGCCGATCAACTCCTCAGCCTGCAAATTGCTAACTGCCATCAATTGAGGCACATAGCAGGCCTTCCAGAGGGCTTGTTTTCACTAACGGTGGACAATTGCCAACAGCTGGAAAGCTTGCCTCAGGCGTTGCCTGATTCTCTCTTTAAACTCACTCTCCGACGCTTGCCTGGAGTAATTGAACTACCACCAGTTAGCGAGAACATGCAAGTGTTGATTGCCAATCACTTGCCTAACCTCACTCGTCTGCCTCAGGCGATAAGCTCACTCGACACCATCTTGCTCTGCGGCCTCGCTAGGCTAAGTGGGCCAATGTATCTGCGCGAATCTCAAACTGATGTTCGCGTAGAGGATTGCCCTGGACTTGGCCCCATGGTAATTGAGCGTGTAGCTCCACACTTACAGGGCCGAAAGCTCACAGTTTCGCTACTCGAAGCCCGCTGCCCACTTTCGCACACCTAGCTATCTAGGTCTAAACATTCAAGATACTTACCAAACGAGGCACACAAGCCATGTTCAAAGATGTTCTAGTTTTCTCATCGCCGGAGAGTCTGCGACTTCACAGCGCTGCAGTTTATCTGATTATGCGCCGCAGCTTTTCTCAGGCACTTGGCCTCCTACAAAAGGTAATCGATCTTGAGCAGGAAGCTGGCTGTGATAATACAGTTCTGGTAATGCTCTACCTGCAACTTGCTCAAGTAAACAGCTTGGCTGACCAACCGCTGCAGGCTGAGCAAAGCTACAGAAAGGCGCTGGATTTATGTCGTGAGCACCTTAACAAGGCGTCAATACATGCTCACACACTCTTGTACTTGTTCACTCATCTCTGTTTCCATCAGCGCTTCGCCGAAGCTAAACAGATTGGTGAAGAACTTCTGGCAGTGGATCAAGATCATGAACATCTTGGTCTTCAGACGCATACCTTTGTGCTCATGCAAATTGGCCAGCTCAGTCAAGTACTGAATCTAAGGGCTGTGGCCAATAGCTACTTCCAAAGAGCAATCATCGGCTTTGAAGAACTCTTGGGTGAAGGCAATGGTTACTCGCAAGCCTTGAGAAGAGCCTGCATCCAAAACACGTGTGCCTCGCCAGCTGACTTAAACGCTTTGCTAGAACAAAGCTCCGCGGACGATTCTAGTGGTTGACTTGACGCAAATTGGCACAGCAGCTCTGGGCTCAGTTTGTATGCAGTTAATCGTCTAAAAGCTACAGCCATTCAACAAACCAAACAATAAAACGATCAACCAATCAATCATGAACAATGAAAATGGATTGATGAAAATCCTAAAGGTGCTACTTACGCCCTTTGTCGCCCTGTATCTGGTCATTCGGGAATCGGCTGACTATCTTTCAGAAAGAGCCTATGAAGAAGGCGTTTGCAGTTTCAACGCCTTGGTCGGCCTGGCAATGTCAGCCATCGCGGCTTTTGCCACTAGCAGCTTTGCTCAAGCCAATCAGGTGTCTTTACTCTGGTGGGGACCAGGAGCTGTAGCAAGCTTCTATCTCACCGCCTGTATTTTCTGGCCGCTGCTTTATTTAGGCCTGTTCAAACCCCTTGGTCAGCTAGGGAATGAGATGCTGGAACTCACTGGCAAACTGGCAAAGAATGTTGCTGCTCCAATCTTCACTGGCCTTGCCTCGCTGGCCAGCAAATTGCCCGGCGCAGAGCAGCTTTGGAGCAACATACTTGATGAAGCACCTGGCGACGGCTCACGACGCAACCGCTGGGTTGTTGAAGTTCTTTCGGCGGTGCTCGCTATTGCCACTTTTGCCTTTGGGGTCTTCGTTGCATTCAGCAGCTACACTTACCTGATTACCTCAGTAACCACTGTGCTCTGGCACCCCCTCGTTAATCAGGCACTGGCTGGTCTGCTGGCTCTGACAGCTGCAATCTATGTTTTGGCACCACTATATCAGCTGCAGATTGAAGGCAAAGAAGGCTACCTGGTTGCGGCACTGAGCGGCAGTGCCACCTGGCTTACGGTAAGTAAGACGGGTCTGCTGGCGGGTTTGTCTGGTGCGAGCTTCTGGGCGGCCACGGCTTTGCTGCTGGTCGTCGCCTTTGCTTACATCGTGCCTGGTGCGATTTCGCTGGTCTCTGGCAACTTGATCAAGAGTATTCTTCGCCTCTGGGGAGAACTTCTGGGCCAAGCCTACGGTGATGAACCCAATAAGGATTTTAGAAAGTTCTACCATCACCTGCTCAACATCGTCATTGCCGTGCTCTCATCGGGGCTGGCTTACTATGTCGCTCTGCTGATCAATTTGCCAACAGCTCTTGTTGGTGTCGTGGTGGTTAGCGCTTTGCTCTATAGCTATGTCGAATGGCTTAGAGAAAATCTGGACACTTACGAAGGTAATGGGCTGATTGGCATCTTGCTTTCTCTGGCTGCTGGTTTCGTTTCCTTCTTTGCGCTACCGCACTTGGCCTTGGTTGGTGCAGGCCTCGCTAATGGTGCTCTGGCTGCACTCTGTGTTGGTATCACTTTCGCCTATGGCTTGCTGATTCATCCTTTTGTCTACCTGCTCACACGCAAAATGACAGCCTGGGCTTCTGCTCCTCTCGGTACCAGGCTTGCAGCAATTCACACCAGTGCTGTGCTAGCTTATGACCGACTGCTTGATGCCGTGCGTCGAATTCAATATAGAGCAGCCAGTGACAACAGTCCGTACGCGGGACTATTCGGTCAAGGGCTCAGTCTTGTAGTAGTCGGCCTGGCTACCTGGACCGCTCTTCCTCTGGCCGTGAGCTACCTCAACTTCGGCTTCTGGATCAGTCTGGCCTTAGTGGCTTTTGTTGCCTTCAATCTTCTCTCAATCTGCGGCAGGTTCTTCTACTACTTCGGCCTGGGTGCCTTCGCCCACGGTGGCGGCTTGGTTACCCTGCTTCTCAGCGGCCATTGGGTATATACAGCCTCTGGTGGCAGCATATTGGCCACACTGCTAATTGCCCCAACTGCTGGCTATCTGTTCAAATCTGTCTTCGCTCCCGGCTTCTACCTGGCCATTCGCCCGCTGACAAATCGCCTTTTCACCAGCTGGTTGGCACCGCTGATGAGCAAACTATTTGCTCTAATCTGGAAAATCTTTGATGCTTTCTGGCGTCAGTTTTTCAGAGTCCTGATCCGCGTTGAGAAAGTCTTCGAGAAAATCTACGCTGCAATCTACAAAGTTGTTGCTCCCATTCTTCGTTCTATCTACCAAGCGATCTATCGAGTCGTTGCACCAGCAATAAGCGCTGCCTTCAACCTCGCTAGCTCTGTCGCCGAAACCATTGCCGCTACTTGGCAGAGCATTCTCGATCGCTTCGACGGAACCAAATGACTTGTCTGAAAAGGCAGGCTCTTACTTACTAGGCAGATTCGAAATAATCTGCCCCTTCAAAACCACAAAGCCATCCCTTGCGGGGCGGCATACCCCCTAAAAAATTATGGAAGACTCAACACGATTCATTGGTATGTTCATTCAGTCTGCTTTTTACATTCTCATGTTTGCCTTTCTGATCACGGCAATCAAGAACATGCGCAAGCAAGGCAGCATCACCGATACAAAGAACTCTAAGCACAAGCTCTTTGAGCCTGAGGCTGGTCGCATTACATTTGCCGATGTGGCCGGTCTTGATGAAGTCAAGCAAGACATGCAAACTTTTGTTAGTTCGCTGAAAGAAGCGAGCACCTTGGTCGAACTCGGTGGGCAAGTACCCAAAGGGATCATGCTGGTGGGGCCTCCTGGCACAGGCAAAACCCTGCTAGCCAAGGCTGTAGCAGGTGAAGCCGGTGTACCGTTTTTATATATTTCAGCCTCCGAGTTTGTTGAAATGTTCGTCGGCGTTGGTGCTTCACGTGTACGCGACCTCTTTGCTGCAGCAAGAAAGAGTGCACCCTGTATTCTTTTCATTGACGAAATCGATGCCGTTGCCCAACATCGAGGTGCTGGTATCGGTAACTCTAATGACGAGAGAGAACAAACTCTCAACCAAATTCTCACCGAGCTTGATGGCTTTACTGGTCGCGAAGGCGTGATCGTTATGGTTGCCACCAACCGTCCTGACAAACTCGACCCGGCTGTTTTGCGTCCAGGTCGTTTCGGCGACATCAAACTGACTGTGCCTCTGCCCGACAAACACGGTCGCCTGGAGATTCTCAAACTCTATGCCGATAAAGTCAAACTGGCTCAGGGAATTAATCTTGAACTGGTTGCCAATCAAACTGCAGGTTGCAGCGGTGCTGAACTGCGCAACCTTCTTTGTGTGCATGCCCCTATGAGCGCTGTGCGTCGCAATGGCAAGGCAAAAGAGATCACTCAAAAAGATCTAGACCAAGCGGTCTGGACTCAGCAGCTGGGTGCCTCCAGTGAAAGCAAATCACGTCGTCTGTCAGATGATGTGAAGCGCTTGATTGCCACTCACGAACTTGGTCATGCTTGCGTTGGTGAAACGCTATTCCGACAGAATGCTGGCTGGAATCAGCTTTGGGGT
>CALRJJ020000070.1:0-12183 GCA_943367505.1 Flavobacterium psychrophilum
CGCCGCCATAAGACCACCAGCAGCCACCGCCGGGAAGGCCGTTACTGTCTATGGTAAGGGCTTCGGTACCAATGGAAAGCTCAGTGTTGCTGGTGAAGCCCTCACTACTTCATCCTGGGCTGATGACAAAATTGTTTTCAATGCCCCTCTGCTCAAGCACGGTCGTCTCGTCTTAGAGGTCGAAGCTGCTAACTCAAGCAAGGCCAAATCAGAATTGGTCGTTGTAGAAAATAAGTTAGTACTCGTTCGCTTTGTAGTGCCTGATTTAAAGCTCGCTGCCGGCGAGCAGCTCTATATCGGTGGCAATACCAGTGCATTAGGAGCAGGCTCTTTGTTGCCAGATGATATGGCTGGGCCCATGCTAGTCAATCAAGATAGTGATGAGAAGCCCTATATGCTGGCTGTGCCCATGCCCGCTGGAGAATCAGTCGAATTGAAGTTAGCTGTTTACAACGCCAAGGGCCTGGTTAGAGCCGAGACTAAAGTGCATAACTTAAAGATGCCACAATTAGGACCCAGTGTCATAACTATGACCTGGCAGTAAACCTAAATCAGACCTTCTTTCATGGCTTTCACTGCTGCTGCTGTGCGTCCTGTTACAGCTAACTTCTCTAAAATGTGTTCTACGTGGGTGCGTACTGTTGACAGGCTGATTATCAATTTGTCGCCTATTTCTTTGTTGCTGGCACCGTCGACCATCAGTCGTAGCACATCTTTTTCTCTAGTGGAAAGAACATCTATTGGCTTCTCCTCCACGGCAATTTGCTTCCCCGACTGGCTGTTGGCATGTTGTTCGAAAGCTTTGAGTACTTTCTGGGCAATGCGCGGATCGATCCAGGCTGCGCCATCGGCGACTGATGATAGGGCCACTTGTATGCAGTCAAAGGCAGCGTCTTTCAGGCAGTAGCCCGCTGCTCCCGCCGATAGTGCGGCAAAAATCTCATCGTCATTTTCATGGGCTGTAAGCATGACAATGCGCACATCAGGACGTGCTAGCTTGATTGCCCGGGTGGCATCAATGCCATTGAGCTCGGGCATGCCGATGTCCATGACTATTACATCTGGCTGTAATTCAGCGGCCATTGCCACTCCCAGGCGGCCATTATTGGCTTCACCGACAATGGTAAACTTGTTGGCACGTTCAAGAACAAGGCGCAGGCCTTGCCTCAAGATATCGTGATCTTCAACAATTAGTACGGATATCTGTTTAGTCATAGAGTCTAAAACTATACCAAACAATGGCAGCTAGAAACCTTAGTTTTGCTTTTGCCACTGCCCCTAGTGGCGGTTTAGGCTTTTCTCTTGACCAGGCTGAATTTTGGGGTCTTCTTGGGGCGGTTCCAAACCAGGCTCTTGTCTGATCGTCTTATCTGAACTTGCACCTTTGTCTTTTTTCTTAGCTTCGGTGCTGAAGTCGATTAGTTCATCAATAAATTTTGGTACGACAGGTTCCATGGCTTTACCTCATCTTCTACCACCATAGCCCTGATTTGATCAGTACGGAATCGGTCAAATGGCTGATTGTTGTAAAGTGACCAGCCGGCAATTTTTTCAATTTTGCTGGCTTTAGCTAGTGGATTGGCTAGAATAAATTGACTTATCCGTTAGATTCTGGAAGCAAGGGTTGCCATGACCGAAAAAAACAAGAAACAAAAGTTTGCCCAGCTGGGTAAGACCAATAAGCAAATTTACGATGACCCGAAAGCCTCTATTTTGGAGTGCTTTCCTAACCCCTTTGCCGACCCAGAGCAAAATGTGAATGGTGTAATCGGTACTATCCACATTGAGGCGCCTGAGTTTACTACCCTCTGCCCAATCACCGGTCAGCCGGACTTTGCCACAATTGTGATCGACTATCGTCCGCGCCAACTATGTGTTGAGAGCAAGTCTCTCAAGGTCTATCTCGGGGCCTTCCGCCAATTTAACGAATTTCACGAAGCCAGTGTCAACCGCATTGCTAATGATTTGATTAGCCTGCTCGATCCCCACTACCTCAAAGTCGAGGGGCGTTTTACCCCCAGGGGCGGTATTCCCTTTTGGCCCACAGCCGAGTACAGTCGCGCTAAAAAGTCAGCTAAGTAAAGCTATACGCGGTTGTCAACCAGTCTGTGCGTAGGCCTATTTGCGGGCTTTTGGTACAATCCAAGTCCCCTTGGTTTAGTATCAATGCCTAAAGCACTAGTCGTTTTCTCTGGTGGTCAGGACAGTACCACCTGCCTTTTCTGGGCCAAACAGCGTTTCGATGCTGTGCACGCTCTCACCTTCGATTATGGTCAGAGACACCGGCTCGAGCTTGAGAGCGCTAGAACTATCGCCCAGATGGCAGGTATAGCTCAAGAAGTAATTAACCTGGGTCATATCTTTGCTGGTTTAAGCCCCCTTACTGATCTTTCCCGGCCCGTTGAGGCCTATGATGACGTCGAGAATTTGCCTCAGGGGATTTCCTCAACTTTTGTCCCCGGTCGCAATATCTTGTTTCTATCGGTAGCCGCGAACCGAGCTTATGTCTTAGGTTGCGACACCGTTGTAATCGGCGTCGCCCAGCAAGATTTTGGCGGTTACCCCGATTGTCGCTTAGATTTCATTGAGAAAATGCAAAGTGCCTTAGCCAGTGGTCTAGATGCTCCCCTGACTATTGCAACACCGCTGATGAATTTGACTAAAAAAGAAACTGTGGTGCTGGCCCAGTCTCTGCCTGGCTGTCTTGAAGCTCTCGCCTATTCGACAACTTGTTATAACGGTCAGTCTCCACCTTGCGGCCACTGCAATTCTTGTCTGTTGCGCGCTAAAGGTTTTGACCAGGCCGGTATAGCTGACCCCTTGCTCAGTGCTGCGACAATCAAGAAATTGGCTGAGGAAGTAAGTGGTGGATAACAACCAGGTTTCAGCGGTTCGTAAATTGCAGTTTTGCGCTGGGCACCGCTTATATAAGCATGAATCGAAGTGTCGTCATTTTCATGGTCATAACTATCAAGTCTTCCTTCATGCTCAATCTAGCTCAAACAGCCTTGATCAAGTTGGTCGGGTGATAGATTTCTCGATATTGAAAGGGCGATTTTTGCCCTGGATTGAAGAAAATTGGGATCACGGTTTCATTGTCTGGAAAGGCGACGAAGAAGCAATTGCAGCATTGCAGGCGATACCAGAGCAAAAGCTGTTCTTGCTTGAGAGCAATCCGACTGCTGAAAATTTGGCACTCTATCTACTGAACCAGGTAGCGCCCAAGCTCCTCGCTGATACTGGGGTGCGCCTTGCTAAGATAGTGCTCTGGGAAACCGAGAACTGTTTTGTTGAAGTCTCTTTGTGAAGAGTGAAATGAGATTGGTATGAGAGGAGATAACCCCCTACGCCCTCAAGATTTAAGTGACGGCCAACGACTATGGGTACAAGAAGTTTTCTACACACTGCAAGGGGAAGGCCCTTTTGCTGGACAGCCAGCGGTATTTGTTAGATTGGCCGGTTGCAATCTCAGTTGCTTCTGGTGCGATACTGAGTTTGAATCTTCCACCTGGCGGCCAGACTTAACCGAGCTGATCGCCACTGTAGAGAAAGTGCGGCCGCCATTTTGTCAACTTATTGTGCTCACTGGCGGCGAACCTTTTCGTCAAAATATTGCCCCTTTGCTAGAGAGTCTGCTTGCATTGAGCGACCAGCTTGTGGTGCAAATTGAAACCAACGGCACTCTTTATGTTGAGCTTCCGGAAAGTAAGCGCATTCATATTGTCTGCAGTCCTAAGACAGCCTCACTCAATCACAGGCTTCTACCCAAGATAAATTCGTATAAATATCTAATCGCCGCCGGTCAATACGATAGCGCCGATGGATTGCCCATCGAAAGTACCCAGAGAGCCGGAGAAATCACGCGTATTGCCAGACCACCGGCTGATTTTAAAGATCCATCCCTTGGTATTTTTGTTATGCCAATCGATGCTGATTCAGCCGCCGCTAGCTCTGCCAATACCCAAGCTGCAGTCAGGGTAGCCTTAGATTTTGGCTACCGTCTTACTCTGCAAACTCACAAGATAACTGGCATTCCCTAAAGTTAGGGCTTTCAATACCATTTCGCTTTCACTGTTTGGTTGTATCCCTGACTCTAGTGATGATTCTATCTCCCGCTCTAACTCTAAGTGTCTGACAGGCTTTTGCAGATAGCAAAATTTACTGCCTTCAAGCAAGCATAGTTTGCCGCCTTCACCTTCGGCGAATTTTGCCCAGTAAAATCGGGGATACCTCTGAGCCGTCTGTTTGGGAACAAACATCCTGACTGAATAGCGATTTACTTGGGGCAGACCTTTGATGCAAATTATGGGGAAGGCTGACTGGTCGGCTGCTTCTTGATAGCGAATTGGTTTTGCCGCAGCACAGCTGTAAGCTTCAATTTCTACGGCGATTTGCTCTTTGAGAAGCCAGAGAGCAGGGCTATAAGTGCCGGGAGCTAAGTGGAAATCATGAAAGCTAGTTTGTATGCCGAAGGTCTCAAAAAAGATTTTCCAGCTTATTTCTAAGCTTGGTTCATTTGGTTGCACTGCGCCTGCAAACATCTCTTTGCCTCTGAAGGTAATTCTGTCTTGCCGAAATTCGAGCTTGTCGAAATTCTATTACGCTTGTTTTGGTCATGCACTGTGCTATTGCACAGAAGAGTCGGCGGAGCTAAACTAGGGTTCATTGATGTGGGTGCTTATGCTAGTCAAGTTCTTCTTGCATACTGAGGTTCTGGCACTTTCCTGCCTTAGTGCCGTGGCTTTTTCATTGTCTACACCGCTGGTGCTGGCGCAAGCAAGCGACCCTGCCCCTGCAAGTACAAGAAGCATTGACCGAGCTGCTAAAGCCTTAGTGGTACTCGTTTACGATCAGCATTGTAAGGCCTGGTGTACAAAAGTAAGACCAATAATGAAAGAGCTGGGCGAAGAGCTTGGTGAAGACGTTGTTGTGGTTGAAATTGATTCTTCGGTTGATGTTGGTAAGACTGCAATCAAAACAGCCGAAGACTTGGGCATCATTCGCTATTACAAAGATGTTGATATGGTGCCTGTGGTAATGATTTTTGATAGCAAGAAAAAACTGATGCATGAGCTAGGCGGCCCAAAGACAAAAGATACCTATAAGTCTGCCATTTTAAGTGCTTTGAAAAATGCTAAGAATAAGTAGCTGTCAATATGAGTAGCGAAGACGATAAGACTATAGAAAGTGGCTGTGCTGCTGAAGATGCGGCCACTGTCGTTTCTCCAGATGTTCAGTCTAACAATGTAAGAAATATAACTGATGCCGCCTCCGTTCGCTCTGGGCTGCAAACAAGCAAAGTAATTTCCCGTACCGAGAAATTCGATCGCGGTGATAGCGCTGCCATTTCTTTGCGTTCTGTCCGCCTGATATCTTCTTTGGCCGATTTGAGTTTGATAGCCGCTGGTCTCTTGTCTTTGTCGGTTATTGTTGGTTGGGTGTTTTCGCTCGATGTATTGAAACGGTTGTTTTTTGATCAGTTGACCAGCTTCCCTACAGCCTTCTGGCTGTGTTTACTCACTCTGGCGACACTACCGGTGGTGATGAAAATCAATGCCAGCAATAGAGTTGTGCAGCTAGTCAGTCGTGCACTTCTGCTCGTTTGCGCTATTGCTGGTGCTGCTTTGTGGTTAGAGCATTTGTTGGGGCAAGACTGGAACTTAGCGCTACCAATTTATCAACCGGTGGATGCTGGCTATTTGACTTTGCCTGGGCTTTTGTCAGTTGATACGTCGTTTTGTCTCTTGCTTGTGGCGCTCACTGCCCTTGCCTTAGAATTCGTTGGCGCCACTCGCCCCCTTATTTATCAATCTCTTAGTTTGATATTGGGGCTACCCAGTCTCATTCTGGTGTTATCTTTTGTTTTTGGTGCCGGTGGGGCGATTGATGGCTTCTGTGCCATGCAAGGTTGTGTTGTCTTTAAGTATCTTACTTATCTCATTCTTTGCCTACTAGAAATATCGATCTTCTTCTCCCGTCCCACTCTTGGTATTACTAGATTGCTTGCCATAGATACGGTTGGTGGCAAATTCTTTCGCTTGTCTATTCTAGCTTTTATCGGTATGGTGCCAATCAGCTGGGCTTTGCAGCAGGCTGTGATTCGTGAAATAGTCAACTTGCCGAGTGCACTTTTGTTGGCCTTTATTGCATTGGCGGCTGAAGTTGGTGCCATTTTTGCTTATAGCGCTCGTAAGATTGACAAGATCGGCTTTGAGAAGCAAGAAACTGAACATAGTCTTGCTGAGCTGAGTGCGGCCCAGGAAGAAGGCCTGAAGTACAAGATGGTTTGTCTTTCTTGTGCCAAAGAATTTCCGGAGGGGTGGGTTTCTTGTCCTTATGACGGTGCAGAACTTTCTCGTATTGCTGACCGTTTTGCTCCAGGTTCGATTTTTGCTGGTAAATACGAAGTTAGTGATCGCTTGGGCTCTGGCGGTATGAGCACGGTTTATTTAGCTAAGCATCAGTTCTTGAATAAAAACGTCGCCATAAAAGTTCTGCATTCTAATCTCGCTTCTGATGCTAAGTCGGTGCAACGCTTTCAGATGGAAGCTAAAGCCGCTTTTGATTTGACTCATCCTAATTTGCTCACTATCTACGATTTTGGTATCTCGCAGGATGGTCAGGCCTATATCGTCATGGATTATATTGAGGGCGAGAGCATGGCCGATTTGGTGCAACGTCAAGGGCGCATTGATATAACTCAGGCCCTGCCTCTGTTTTATGACATTTGTCAGGGCTTAGCCCATGCCCACGAAAAGAATGTTTTGCACCGCGACATCAAGCCAAGCAATGTCATGCTGCTCAAAGGCGATAGTCGCATCATTGCTAAAATTGTCGATTTTGGCTTGGCTAAGAGCTATGACGAGTCGGCTATGAAATTGACTCAAACGGGCGAAATTTTTGGTAGCCCTCTCTACATGAGCCCGGAGCAGTGTCAGGGGACAGCTTTGGACAAGCGCTCTGACATTTACTCATTGGGATGTTTATTCTATGAGACGCTATCTGGCATTCCGCCTATTAAGGGCGATAGTGCCTACGATACTTTTAAGCGCAAATTCTCTGACACTCCTCCTGCTTTTGACCCAGCTCTCAATATTCCTGGTTGGCTCTCGGCCCTGATTATGAGTATGCTCAGTGTGCGCAGAGAGGAGCGGCCAGCTAGTGCTCAGTCTCTGGCTAAATCGTTTGCTGCTTACGTGCGCTAAGTTAAAGTTCTAGCTGGAAAGATTAAGTTCTAGCTTTTGCTGCAATCTTGGCGCACCTTTAGGCTGGATAGCTAAGCTAGGCAACGGCTTCGGGTTTTTTGGTCTAAGCTGGTCGATCTTGGGAAAAAGTCACCCTTTTGGGGTATATAGATGAGTGCTTTTACTACCCAGCTTTACCAGGCAGATTGAAGATTTTGGCAGACGATAAAGCTACCGTCGTTAAAGATAAGCCAAAAGAGGGCGAAAAGCCTGGTGATAAAGAGACACGTCTTGCTCCAGAGCTGCTTGGCAAGGATAGCTTAGCGATCCTGCGCAGCGCTGACAAGAATGTTAGTAAAGGAAAGACTGAGTTACACGCGGTAGAGCTGTTTGACTCATCCAGAAATGGTGGGACTACTTCTAAGGTTGAGGGCGCCAAGCCTGAGACTGTTAAGCACGAAGTCAAGAAGGGCGATACCCTCAGCCATATTGTTGAGAAGCACTTACCTAAGACCGAGGGTGAGAGCTCCCATGACTATAACAAGCGTCTATACGGCACAGTTGCTGAAGTCGCTAAGAAAAACGGTATTGCCGACCCTGACAAGATTAAACCAGGGCAGCAGATTGAGCTAACGGATCACAGCAAACCAGCAGTAAAGCCAGCCGATCAGCCGGCCGTTAAACCCGCAGAGCAAACAGTTAAGCCTGGGGAGCAAACAGTTAAGCCTGGGGAGCAAACGGTTAAGCCCGGGGAGCAAACAGTTAAGCCCGGGGAGCAAACAGTTAAGCCCCCAGAGCAAACGACAGTTAAGCCTGAAGTGCCGGCTGAGCCAGTGAAGAAACCTGTCGATGTTGAGGCCATGCGCAAACAGGCAGATGTGCTCTACGACGCTACCCAGGGTAAATGGTTCGGCGCCAACGAAGCCTTGGCCAAAGAAGTTTTGAAAAATCTCGATGAAGACCAGCGTAAAGTGCTGAACGATGTCTACAAAGAGAAACATGGCAAAAATATAGACGAGGTCTTGCGCTCAAAATTAAGCGGCAAAGACTTGACTGAATCTCTTACGTACCTCAACGCCAGAGACAAAGTTACTGGTGTCGACCGTGGCAAAGCTGAGCGTGCCGCCGAAGCAATTGATCACGCTGCCAATGGTGGATTCTTAGGTATCGGTACAGACAAAAAAGCCATTGAAGAGCAGCTCAAAGGTAAAACTGCCGAAGAACTTAAGGCTATTGATGCGGCTTTCACGGCGCGAACTGGCCATAGCTTGAAAGATGAGTTGAAAGACGAATTGTCTGGCTCCGATTTGACCAAGCTCACGGCAATGGCTGAAGGTAAGAATGATGATGCTGCTCGCATCAACGCTACTCTTGAGGAGCATAAAGAGTGGGGCATTGGTGCTCGCTCTAATGCAAACTGTGAAAAAGATCTGCGCGATACTATCTCTACTTTGAATTCGCAACAAATCGAAGCTCTAGATAAGACCTATCAAGAGCGTTATGGTAAATCGTTGCGCGAAGTTCTAGAGAATGATTCAAATCTGCCTAAAGAAACTAGAGATGCCCTAGGCATCTATCTCAAGGGCACAGATAAAATGACTGCAGCCGACACTTTGGCCGTAGCAGATATTGCCATGAAGTCGCAAAACTTGGAGATGTTCCAGGAAGCTTTCCGTGGTGCTTCTCCTGAGGCAAGAGCTCAATTCTTGCAAAATGGTGGTGAGCAGAAGGTTAATCAAGCTTTCGGCTCGGCTTCTAGCGATGAGTATAGCGGTGAAACAACTTATGGCACCAACAGCGATACTAGCCATGCTATGGATTATGTTAGATCTGGCAAGCTGGATGTTTCCACGAAAATTGCTGATAACACCAGTATCTTGGGTGATAATGAAGAGGCAATTGAGGCTTCCTTAGCCCAGATGAGTGCCGCGGAGCGTCAGTCTTATATGGCTGGTCAAAAACTCGCTGGCGCTAGTGATGCTTCTGCTTTGAACCCCGCTGATAAAGCTAATCTTGAATACTACAATAAGGTTCATACCGCATTAGACAATGCTGGAAATGAGCGCGAACTTGCTAAGTGGGAAGACATCATTGCTAACGGCAAGGATGGCAGCCTCGTAACTAAGCTGGCTGCCCATGGTGGCATCATTGATGATGGCATGAACAAGGTGCTTGGCACCATTGAAGATATGCCCAAAGCCGATTGGGATAGACTGAAGTCCGATCCAGAGTTCCGCAAGAAAGTTGAAGCAACTCTTGCCATCGATTTGAGTGAGTCTGAGATGGCGCGGGCCCGCGAAGCGCTAGACAAGAAAATGGCGGCTGGCACCTACGAAGAGAGCAAAGTGGCTCAGCGCTCGGTAGTTGATGCTATCAAAGACGAAACTGGTTTCTTCAATAACGACGAAGATAATATCATTCGTGCGCTTGAAAAAATGACTCCCGATGAGCAAAAACGCTATCGTGAAGATCCTGAATTTAAGAAAAAGCTAGATGCTGAAGTCGCTGATGCCATGGATGCCGGCTCTGAGCGTGATGCCGCTATGCGGATTCTTGACAAAGTTGCAAAAGGAGAGAAGCCAGAGTCTGACATCGTCTCCAAGCTGGAGATGCATTCTACTAACTTCAATGTTGACGAAGCTAAAGTTGTAGCTGATCTCGAAGATAGCTTCCGCAAAGACCCGACTCTTCGCGAGCGTTTGCGCAACCCGCAAACCCCTGAAGATAAAGTTATGGCAGAGAAGTTTAACACTGCCATTCACAAAGCACTTGACCAAGACGAATACGATAAATTTGCTAAACCCCTTCTCGAAACTGGTCGCATACCTTTCGCCGTAAAAGCAGAGCTTTATCAAGGCGTCTTTGATGATGATGAGAAAGGTGTCTATGAAGCTCTGAAGAAAGATAGAGCTACTCCTGAAGATTGGAAAGAACTGCTAGCCAATCCGGAGAAGACACTCGGCTTCATGTCTGCCGACGAGCGCGAAGTAGCTCTAAATATTGCTCGTCAGCAAGGCGAAATGAAGCCTGAAGATGAGCTGCGGGCAGCCATGATTGGCGCTGGCACAGACGAAGCCAAAATCAAAGAAGTGCTTAGTGGCTTTACTCCTGAGCAATTGCAAGGGGCGAAAAATGCCTACGAAATGAAATATGGCTCTAACCTAGTCGGTGATGCCATGGACGAACTCGGTGGCAGTGACAAAACTGAGGCTGCCAGGGCTTTGCGTGGCCCTCAAACTGCTCGCGAAGCCTATAACGAAGCTCGTTCTGAAGTATACGAAAGTGCTGATGGCATTGGCCGATTTGTGGTCAAGCACTGGGATGGCACCAGTGAGATGACTTCTGACCAGCTTGAGCAGTATTCGAAAGCCATGGGCGAATATTCCAAGTCATATCAAGAGATGCCTGCGGAAGGTCGTAAGCAGTTCGAAGAAAATCTCTATAAGTCGCTTGAACTCTATAAAAAATCAGAAGGCGCCGCTGCTGATGCAGTTGTTGATGGTGCCATCATTGCAGCCGGTGTAGGTGGTGCGGCATTCACTGGTGGTGTCAGTCTCTCACTTCTTGCTGCCACTAGTGTGGGCGGTGCTATGTTCAAGGTCGGTGCTAAGTCAGCGATTCTTGGTGCCGACTACGACTTTGGTAGTGCCCAAGTGCTGAGCGACAGCGCTACTGGTGCAATCGATGCTGCAACTATCTTCCTCGGTCCAGCTCAAGCAGCTCAAATGCTTAAACTTGGCGAGCGCAGTGCATTAACTGCCGCTAGAACTGTAATGTCTGAAGTTGATAATGTCGCTGTCTTAGGTGGCAAACAACTACTTAAAGAAGGTGCTGAAGGCACGATTAAAAAAGAGCTAGCGGAACAAGTGGCCGTTGCTATTTCAAACGGTGCAAAAGGTGTAGACGATAAGGCAATTGCCAAGATTGCAGAAAAAGTCGCTGCTGATGCTGCCGATGTTCCACAAATACAGCAAATTCTCAAGGCCAATCTGGCCAAGGCTATTGAGACTGAAGCCAGTGCTGGCCTCAAAGCTTCTATGCGTGAGTATGCACTCAATACCGGTGCTGGTGCCTTGGGAGGATCGCTGTCAGGTGGCGTGCGTGGTGGCGTTGATGGCGAATCTCTAGAGGCAATGGCACAGCAGGCTGTGATGGGTGGCCTATCGGGCGGTGCCATGGCTGGCGCTTTCACTGCTGCTTTTAAAGGGCTAGGTAGAACTGCATCAGTGTTCCGCAACGCAGACGGTGCTGAGATACACGCAAATCCATTGGGTTCTGTGGAAGTTAAGGCTGCCAGTGCCGCGCCCGACGTTCATGCACCTAAGTTAGATCGTAGTGGTCGCGTATCTGAAGTAGTTACTCCAGAAGGCAAATTGTCCGTTGCCTATCACCGTGCTGGTGCTTTGGAGGGTGATGTCAAAAAGATTACCTATCCAGATGGTGTTGTCTTTAGCAGCGAAGACGGTGTTAAGTGGAAGGTTAAGGATCCAACTGCCCCTGGTGGCAAGTACGAAGTTAACGGCAAGATGAAAGTTGATGCCGACGGTACTGTTACCTGGCAGGCCGAAGGTGGCGATAAGTCAATATTGCGCAGCGACGGCACGCGTATCAGACAAGACAAGAACACTGGTGAGCAAGTGACCACCGATGCGCTTGGCTATGTCCGTGAAGTGAAGAAAGAGAGTGGCGGCGTCAAGTACGACTATGACCACGACGGTCATGTGCAGAAAGCTACCTTCGACAATGGCACTGTTGTTGATGTAAACGCCGAAGGCAAAGCCGTACAGACCAGAGCTGATGGCACTGTCACCGAGTTAGATGGCAAACTCAAAGTCAATAACGATGGACAACTAGCTCTTACTACTGTTGATGGCCATGCCCAAGTGCTTACTCCTGAAGGCGGTCGCGTGCAATACGACGGTGACAGCAATCGAGTCAGTGATGTCTGGACGGCCAAGGGCGATCATTATCGCTATGAATATAATGCCGCTGGTGAGTT
>CALRJJ020000071.1:0-12109 GCA_943367505.1 Flavobacterium psychrophilum
ACAAGCCGCTCACTTTTTGTCAGCAATCCAGCGGCTTATCGAAAGTGGACTAGCGGGTCACTTGACCGACGAAGAGCTAGCCTTAGCTAATGCTTAGCGCTTCATGCTAAGTGAAATGCGTTTGCGATCTTTGTCGACAGACAAAACAGTCACTTGCACCTTCTGCTGCACGGTGACAACTTCACTAGCATCTTTGACGAATTTGTCTGTCAATTGACTGACGTGCACCAAGCCATCTTGGTGTACGCCGATATCAACAAAAGCACCAAAGGCGGTGACATTGGTGACAATGCCCGGTAACTTCATGCCTTCATACAAATCATTGATAGAATGCACGCCCTCAGCGAACTTCATCGGTTCAAGCTTAGCGCGGGGGTCGCGGCCAGGCTTTTCTAGCTCTTGCATGATGTCACGCAAGGTGGGCAGACCGATTTTGTCTGAGACATACTTATTCAAATCAATTTTCTTGCGGGTCTCAGCATCTGACATCAGAGTGGCCAAATCAGTGCCTAAATCTTTAGCCATGGTCTCCACGACCTTGTAACTTTCAGGGTGAACCGCACTGGCATCAAGTGGATTCTTAGCCTCGCGGATGCGCAAGAAACCAGCACTTTGCTCGAAAGCTTTTGGACCAAGACGAGCTACTTTTTTCAGCTCAGCTCTAGATTTAAACGGGCCGTTCTCTTGGCGGTGAGCCACTATATTGGCAGCGATTTGCTTACCTAAACCCGACACATAAGAAAGCAACTGCTTACTTGCGGTGTTTAGTTCAACACCAACCGAGTTAACGCAACTGACCACAGTGTCATCTAGGCTGCTTTGCAAAGCGGGCTGATCGACGTCGTGTTGATACTGACCGACACCAATTGATTTAGGGTCTAACTTCACCAGCTCAGCTAGAGGGTCCATTAAACGGCGACCGATAGAGACTGCACCACGAACAGTTAGATCGTAATCAGGAAACTCATCACGGGCCACTTCAGAAGCTGAATAAATGGAGGCACCACTTTCATTGACCATGACGATTTGGGGCTCATCCATGCCCGCAGCCGACCAATCAATGGCTCGCAAGAACTCTTCTGTTTCGCGGCCAGCAGTGCCATTACCAATGGCAACAGCAACGATATTGAACTTCTTACCAAGTTCCACAATTTTCTTCACTGCGCTCAATTTAGACTGCTTAGCGCCTTCACCAGAGCCGTCCATATGCGGATAAATGACATCGTGGTGCAGTAAATCGCCCTGGCGCCCGAGGCAAACGAGCTTACAGCCCGTTCTAAAACCAGGGTCTAGAGCCATTATGGCGTGTTCACCCAAAGGTGGTGCCATGAGAAGCTCCCGAAGATTACGGGTAAAGACCCGAATAGCCTCAACATCGGCCCTTTGCTTCAACTCTGCTCTAAGCTCAGTTTCCATCGATGGGGCAAGCAGACGGTCATATGCGTCTTCCACAGTAATTTCAATTTGGGCCTTGCAAGCACCATCGCCTTTGAGGAAATTGTTGTCCATGATGATCAAGGCATCTTCATCATCGGGCTTGATTGAAACTTTTAAGATGCCTTCGCTCTCGCCACGAAACATTGCCAGAATTCGATGAGAAGGAGCGGTTGTAACTTTCTCACTCCATTCGAAGTAATCTTTGAACTTCTGCCCTTCTTGTTCTTTGCCTTTCGCTACTTTGGAATAAATAGAACTATTCTTTGTCCAATAGGCTCTCAACTGTTTGCGGGCTACAAGATTTTCACTCATCCATTCGGCCATGATGTCGCGGGCGCCAGCTAAAGCCATCTCCACAGTGTCGACGCCTTTTTCTTTATTGATATAAGCCTCAGCGGCCTTCTGCACGTCTTTGAGCTTGAAAGTGAAAATATCCTGGGCTAAGGGTTCTAATCCCTTTTCGCGAGCAACACTGGCCTTGGTCTTGCGCTTAGGCTTGAAGGGCAAGTAAATGTCTTCAAGATCATTAATAGAATTGGAAGCTGTCAGTTTAGCCAGAAGCTCATCAGTTAATAATTCCCTTTCCTTCAGTGATTTGAGCATGGCATCACGGCGCTTATCGAGCTGCTGCAGGCGCTCTTGCAGATCGCGGATGGCGGCAATGGCAACTTCATCGAGGGTGCCCGTAGCCTCTTTGCGATAGCGGGCGATGAAGGGCACTGTGCAATCTTCTGCCAACAGGTTAATGGTCGCTTGAACCTGCGCCACGCCTATTTTTAGCTCATCGGCAATTTGCTTGGCGTAGTTAATAGTCATCTTTTCGGCGGTTTTGGCCTTAGTGCTTGGCTCGATGGTTTCAGTGCCTGTCATATTCTCAATTTCCCTGTAAACATCGCCCTATAGTACGATACTCAGCCGAATTTCTCCTGAACAGTGTTTATTGTATTCAGGTGCTAGAATCACCTTAATTACTGATTTGACTAGTTAACGCCATGAGGACCTGCCGATGTTGAAGACACTGATCAAAGGAAACCTGCCTTTATTGAAAACAATCTTCATCGCTGGAGCAGTTGTCGGAGCGGCAGCGGGTTCGGTTGTCTCTTTAGGCGTCGGTTATGCCCTGGGTAACTTATTCGCTTCTAAATCAGGCAAAGAGCTGCGCGATGATATAGCTGAAAAAGCTAATGAATTTGCTGGCGGCGTCAAAGATAAATTCTCAGCCACAGGCTGCTGCGAAGACGAGATTTAAGCTTAGCAAAAGCTTTAAATCGGCACCGCATATAGTGACAAAAAAAAGGGACGCAATGCGTCCCTTTTAGTTTATTCAGCCCTTGGGCCAAAGCCACAAGAATGTACTGGGCTAATCTGTCTTAGACAGCAGCGCCTAGCTTGGCATTCAATGTAATTTTGGCATTGAATAGACGTGAGATTGGGCAGCCAGCTTTGGCTTTCTCAGCGCACTCTTCAAACTTAGCTTGGTCAGCGCCAGGAATATCAGCAACGAGATCGAGAACGATTTCAGTTACTGTGAAACCAGCGTCGGTTTTTTCCAAAGTTACTGTAGCTTCAGTATCGATAGACTTAGCTGTCAAACCAGCTTCGCCAAGAATGTTTGAAAGAGCCATGGAGAAACAACCAGAGTGAGCAGCTGCAATTAGCTCTTCAGGGTTGGTTCCAGCGCCTTCTTCAAAGCGAGTACCGAAAGAATATTGTGTTTTTGAAAGAACGCCACTCTGGGTGGAAATTGTTCCCTTGCCATCTTTAAGACCGCCAGCCCAGTGAGCTGATGCTTTACGTTTCATAGAACCTCCGGATGTCAACTGCACAGTAGTTCTGCGGGCAGTTGAATTTGTCATTTTGGTGGTCTAAGTATATAAGATTCGAGTTGCCGATAGAGGCAATCTAACTTCAACCAAACGGTAATGAAACAATCATAGTAAAAAGCAAAAATCCCAAGTCATGGCTGACAACTTGGGATTTTTGCATACTCAACGTCAGCCAGGACTATAGCGATAGTCGCTTCAGCTCCTTAATCTTGCCTTAACGGCGCTGACCACGGCCGTCATCAACAATTACACAGCCTTTGTCTTTCTCGTTGTTATAGATTGCGCCGCCAACGCCGCCGACAATCACACCTTTCACAACGTCACGCTTATCTCCACCAAAAACAGATGTTACGATAGCGCCAAGACCAGCTCCCTTGAGAGCATCACCAACCATACTTTCTTTAGGGCACTCAACAACTTCACGACGAGGTTGAGGACGACCTTGGTCGCGATCACCAGGATAAGGCACACGCTCATCCCGCGAAGCCACACGCTCATCCTTCAAATGACCTGCAAGGGTTTCACCTTTACGGCCACCAGTAACAATCAATGTGCCATCTTTGACAATTTCAAGGTCAAAACCTTGTCCACGAACACCTTTTGCTTCCTTCTCGGAGGTTCTATAAGCCAGGCTGTTGAAGGAATGGGGCGATAGTTTTTGAGCTTCATCGCGCAAAATATTAGCGGCTCTGACACCGTCACCGCTGTCTAGCATTTGAGCCAATGCATCTGACTTGCGTTCGATAAGGTCGTTTGAAATTTCTCGTCCAGCCATGTGATTTCCTCCAAGAAAGTCCGGTGCGTTCACCGATGCCCTTACATTACAGCCGATTTGTGACATTCTATTGGCATTTGCCAAGGGCAAAAGAAATCGCAGATTAAATCGACTAGCGCAGCCCAAAACGGCCATATATTGGCAGTCTTAAAACTGAACGGGTACCCGATGCGTGGCCCCACAATCCAGCAACCGGGGTGCTCCCCCTTGGCACGGCGGGCAAGGGCACAGCGCTATGCATTAGACGGGATCCAATTGGCGTGCAGTGCACATTTAGCACAAACGCATCAACTCAGGTGGCGGCACCAACTGGTTGAGGTTCGGGCTCTGGCCCTTTAGGTCCGTTGTCGAAGTCTAGGCGGGTCTTAAAATCACTACCGACTACCAGGCGAGCGTCATAGGTGCCGCTACCGTCTTTTTTCTTGAAGCCCTTAATAAGAGCGGTGCGACCATGTTCCACCAGACTCTTGAGTTCATCATCAGACAGCTCTTTGCCGAACACTGTTCGCCAAACGGTAAAATTGCAACCTTCCCGCCAGCGGCTGCATCCAGCGCCTTTCGGCGTCAGCCGGACAGAGCCAATCTCGCTGGAAGCTCCACTAGTAGCTTCGGCACTAACCTTACTCTTACACTGGGGGCACTCGCCAATGCCTGTGGCCGCAATTACTCCACCACCAAGGTCATACTGAATTTTGCCCTCTTCATTGAGAACCAACTTAGCGTCATACTTGCCGCTACCATCTTTCTTCTTGAAGCCCTTAATGACCTTGGTCTCGCCTTTTTCCACCAGATCTTTCATCTGGCTTTCACTCAGTTCTTTGCCGCGCTGTTCTTTCCATATAGAGAAAGTGCAGCCTTCTTTCCAGCGGTTGCATCCAGCTCCTTTCGGCGTAAGGCGCACATAACCTTTCTTGCACAACGGGCAAGTGCCCAAACTACTGCCATCGCTAGGTGGTATTGACGGCCCCGAGAGAGCAGCACCGCCAGCGGTGACATCAGGAAGAATGCGGCGCACTAATTCTGAAATATCACTATCAAAAGAAGCCGGTTGCAATTTACCATCTTGCATGTCAGCTAGGCGCTGTTCCCATATCGCTGTCAGGGCAATATCTTTTAACTCATTATGCACCTGAGCAATTAAAGCCTTACCCTTCTCTGTGGGCAAAAGCGCTTTCTTACTGCGCTCGACATAACCAGTTTGCAGTAGACGCTCAATAATGGCAGCCCTTGTTGCTGGAGTGCCCAGGCCCTTTTGCTTCATGTACGAAGCCAAATCTTCATCATCAAGGTCTTTGCCAGCATTTTTCATAGCAGTCAAAAGACTAGCGTCATCATATGGTTTTGGTGGAGTAGTCTTGCCTTCTTTCAACTCAATTTTGCGTTTAGGCACTTGCTGCCCTTTGGCTAAAGGTGGCAGCTGTTGAGCATCTTCTTGGCCGTCTTTGTCTTTGCCCTTACCCTTTGCTTTTGGTTCTTCTTTTTCTTCGTCCTTGTTCTTGCTAGCAAGAACTGTCCAACCAACTTCTTTGATAACAAAACCTTTGGCTCTAAAAGAGTGCTCGGCTAAAGTAATGATAGCTGTGGTTTCATCACGCACTTCAGGCGGAAGAAAAATACTGAGAAAGCGGGTAGCCACCAGTTGATAGATATTGCGCTGCTGCAAAGGCAGGCTGGCAGGAAGGGCATTATGGGTAGGAATAATGGCATGGTGATCAGTGAGCTTGCCATCGTCTACATAGCTCTTGGTCAGGCGTGGACGAATCAATGCGGCCGTGATATTGCCAGGCACAATGCCTTCTTGAGTGAAGGCATCTTTTACCTCTTTAGTGGCCATAGGCCCCTTTAACAACACCGAGAGTATGCGCGGCAGTTCGCCAACCATATCGGTAGAGAGGTGCCTTGACTCAGTTCTAGGATAAGAAAGAAGCTTGTGCTCTTCATAAAGGCTCTGGGCAATATTTAGTGTTTCTTGAGCGGTGTAGCCGAAGCGCTTGTTGGCATCTTTTTGCAGCGTAAGCAAGTCATAGAGCGCTGGTGCATTGGTGCGCTTCTCGGTTGTAATTACCGATTGCACCACACCATTTTCGCTCGGTTCAACAGCCTTTACTATCGACTGTGCTACAGCTTTGTCATGCAAACGGGTCTGGGGCTCAACTTCAGCAGTAGCCGGAGTAATATAGCGGGCAATAAATCCGGGCTCAAAAGTAGCAATAATTTCAAAGAACTTAGCTGACGTAAAAGCATCAATTGCCGTTTGCCTATCGACAATAAGAGAAAGAGTTGGTGTTTGCACCCGACCGATGGTGCACAACTGATTGTTGATGGTTGTGTAAGCACGAGTGAAATTGAGGCCAATCACCCAATCAGCCTGAGCGCGCGCAGCGGCTGCGTCAGCCAAGCTATCGAAGGCACTAGAAGATTTCAGTTTGCCCAGTCCATCTTTAATGGCTTCGGCAGTAAGTGAACTGATCCACAACCGCTCAACGGGCTTTTTGCATTCAGTCAGCTTATAAATCAAGCGAAAGATGTGTTCGCCTTCACGCCCCGCGTCTGTTGCGCAAATAATTGAAGTGGTGGCAGAATCTAAAAACAGTTTTTTAATGACGTTAAACTGGTGCGCCGACTTTTCCACCACGCGATATTTCCACTCAATTGGAATCATCGGCAATTGCTTCAAACGCCAGGGCTTACCCCAAGCAGCGTTCATTTCTTCGGGCTCAGCCATGGTCACCAAATGACCGAAGGCATAGGTGACAGCGTAGTCGTTGCCTTCAAAATAGCCGTCCCTTTTGGTGGTAGCACCCACAACTGCGGCGATATCTTTAGCAACAGAGGGTTTTTCAGCCAGAACGACTTTCATATGACAACACTCACAGAAATAGAGAGCGGGACAACAATAGATAAATATGGAGAGCCAATGTTATCGCTTTGCGACTAGCTCTTCAACAGTTGGCGAGAGGCACGAAGCCGACATAGACAAAGGATATACAAAACGCATCTATCGACTATTCTTCGAGTATAAAATCACAAACATCACTTATTACCTGTTGATCTCGCAAGACCCCACGATGACCTAAGTCACTAACAGATAAGAATCGCGAGCTCGGCCACTTACGAGAAATTAGATGAGAGTTTTTCGCTGCAGTAATCTGATCATCGCTTGAATGAACTATTAGGCCTGGCAGGCGAAAATCTGCTGCCAACTCAGAAATGGTTATATTAACTTTCACGCCTTGAGCGAATAAATGCTCGATCATCTCCTCAACCTGCGGTGGTTTTAGCCCCTTGGCCGCGGCAAAATGGCGAGCATAATTTTCATAACTCTCTGGAGGGGCTAGCAGCACAGCCCTCTCGACAGGCAACCCTTTCGCTATAGCAAAAGCGGTGGCCGCACTGCCCACAGAATGACCAACTATTGCCTTCAATGGCTTGAAGTGGCTAGCCACAGCCAGTATGCCGTCGGCAAGCTGCTCAAGACTAGCGGTCTCACCGCTCGATTCACCGTGGGCAGGCAGGTCGAGCGTAACCACACGAAAACCGCCGGCTGTCAGAGCCGGCACATACGAAAACATATCAGATTGATCGCCAGCCCAGCCGTGCACAAGCAAAATTAGCTGCCCCTCCCCCCAGGCCCGCACAGCCAAATGACCGCCCTGATGCTCAATAGTCAAATCGGTTCTAGGTAAATCTACTTTAGGCTGACGCAATACCCGCCTTCGGCCACCGGGCGTGAGATATTCACGGGCAATGTCGGCCGGGTGTAAGCAAGCTGGCGATGATGTATCAAATTCGGACATTGATGAACAAACGACTATTCTGCAGGGGTTCTGGGCAAATACTGATTGCTGAATCATAACAGCTCACTTGCAAATAGCAAGTAACGTGCGCGAAGAGACAACCACCAATAAAGACAACGATTTGACAACCTAGACCGACCGGTCTAATATGGAATTATTATCCAGTTATCCAAAGCTCTCATTACTGCTAATTAAACCAATGTCAAAACTTGCCACGACAGCTCTTTCAATACTCGACCTCGCCCCAGTGCGAAGGGATAACACGCCCGCAGATGCCTTGCATAAAAGCCTCAACCTGGCTCAGCACGGCGAAAAACTCGGCTACAAACGCTTCTGGTTGGCCGAGCATCACAATATGCCAGGCATTGCCAGTGCAGCAACATCAGTTCTAATTGGTTATGTGGCCGCCGGCACGAGCACGATCCGCGTTGGCTCTGGTGGCATTATGCTGCCTAACCATGCACCGCTCGTCATTGCCGAACAATTCGGCACTCTTGAAACACTTTACCCTGGACGCATCGACCTGGGCTTGGGGCGAGCACCAGGAACAGACCGTGCCACCGCCCACGCGCTCAGACGCGGGCTCGACTCTAGCGGCCACGATTTCCCTGAACTATTAGCAGAACTGCAACGCTACCTCGGCCCAGCCACATCGGGTCAACAGGTCAAGGCCTATCCCGGTAGTGGCCTAGAAGTACCAATTTGGCTGCTTGGCTCGAGCGACTTTAGTGCCCGACTAGCAGCCGAAGAAGGGTTACCTTTTGCCTTCGCCAGTCACTTCGCCCCGGAAGAATTACTTGTTGCAATCAAGCTTTACCGCAGCCGTTTCAAGCCATCGAAAACACTGCAACAGCCCTATGTAATGATAGGAGTGCCATTGGTGGCGGCCGACAGTGATGATGAAGCGAAGCGACTAGCGACCACACCAATGCAGCGCGGTCTTTCGCTGATTCGCGGCGAGAACATGCAACTCAAGCCGCCCGTATCAATAGAACAGATGGAAAGCCTCTGGTCAGCCAATGAAAAACAAGCCGTGCTTAGTCGCATGGCAGTCGCCATCATTGGTGGTGCCGAAACTGTCAAAGCGAATATAGAACGAGTGCTTGAAGTCACCGCAGCCGATGAACTAATCTTTGTTAGCGATCTCTACGAACATCAAGACAGACTGCGCTCTTTTGAAATAATGGCGCAAATAAAAGATCAGTCAATGCGCTTAGAGCGAGAAGAGAAAGGGAATCTCTTAGTCAAGTAATCGCTTGCTGGGAGAGTTTATGAAGAGAAGTCTTGCTCTTTTGCTAACAATGTTAACTATGGCATGGGCGAGCCCCAGTCTTGCTGTTGACCCAGTTTCGTTTGATCAATACAAGAATGGTATTGCGAAGATCGATTGGAAAGCACACGAAATAAGTTTTGAGCAATTCAAAAAAGAAAGCCAAAATAGTGGTGTAGTAATTCTTGATTTACGCAGCGAAGCTGAATACAAAGAAGGTCATTTTAAAGGCGCCCGCCTCATGGGTGCAGACATAAAAGAAGAGAAACTAAAGCAGCTGGTACCAAACAAGCAATCTAAGATAATTGTTTACTGCACCAACACATTCTTTCCTTCAAGGCGCATATCACTCAACAATGTTTGCTTGCCGCAAATTATTGCCTTGGGCTACCCCAATGTATTTGTTATCGAAGAAATCTGGCACAAAGATTTTGATGAGATGTCCAAACTAAAACAGAGCAACCTCTGGGAGAAGAGTGAGCCAGCAAAGTAGCTCTTTCTCTTGTACATACTATCTGGTCGCCAAATTATTCCATCGCAAGACTATTACGACACTTAATGAAGTCGGGCCGGAAGCGTTCATAGTATTGCTTTTCACCGGTGTAGCTCAAAGCATAAACATACTTTTTACCAAGTGCCATCGAAAACCACTGCCTTAGTTCTTTATTCTGTCCTACCACAGTAATTTCTACTTCAGATGAAGGTAGAGCACCAAGAGTAGCTTTCTTAGTATCCGTGGCACTGGCTTTGAGACCTTTGTTCTCATATTCAGATTTCACAGTAGAAACAAAAGAACTAAATTCGCTATCAATATCAGCTTGCCCAGCATCATTGCGACTTAGGTAAGTAATCTCAATTACAGCCATGCCGTCGCCATCTTTCTTCAAGGCTCGCACTCGCCCACCAGCCATTTCACGGCCGCTGTTAGGTCTTGGGGCATTAAGTTCACTGACCTCCCAGCCGGAAGGAAGCTGCACAAGAAAAGGCCTGCCACCAGCAACTATCTGATTGCCAGCCGGCGCTGGAGAAATTAACGGAGCGGTCGGGCCTTCAGCTGAAGCCGATGACACAAAAAATTGCAGGACCAGCGGCACTAGTAAGAACTGACTGCGACGCAAATTCATGGCAAACCTCTTTATACGCTTCAAATTGACACAAGCCTATTTGTGATACAGCCTCTGACGTACGATTAGCCAGAGAGTGCCAAATTAATTGCAAATATTACCTTAGGGTAGAGAAACACCAGGCCGAATAACAGCCCTAAAACAAGGCAGACCAGCCTTGACAAGGTTCGAAAAGCTGGCCAAATGGCACATAAATCTGGTACAACCTAGTTGTCTTACAAGGAAAGCGCTTGAAATTCTGCCCTAAATGCGATGCCCGTTTTGAAACGCTCTGGTCAAAGTGCCCCGTCGATGGTCACGAATTAGAGCACGAGCAAGCCGACCCTATGATCGGCCAGGTTTTTGCCGACCAATATGAAATTATCTCAGTGCTTGGGGCTGGGGGCATGAGCGTAGTCTATAAAGCTCGCCACAGACTTATGGACCGTATTGTCGCCATCAAGCTTTTGCACGATGATTCAGACAAAGTAGCAATTGAGCGCTTCAAACACGAAGCCAAAGCCTCTAGCTCTCTTAAGCACCAGAACATTATCAGCATTTACGACTTTGGTATTGTCGGCGACCAGGCCTACCTTGTGATGGACTGCCTCGATGGTAAAAATCTCAGTGAAGTACTTGAAGAAGTAGGCCATCTCGCCCTCGACCGCGCCGTTAATATATTTCGCCAGACCTGCCTGGGCCTAGAACATGCCCACAAAAATGGCATTTTGCACCGCGACCTAAAGCCTAGCAATCTAGTGTTGATTAAAGGCGAAGACGGCTCTGAGTTAGTCAAAATTGTCGACTTCGGCATTGCTAAAGTACTGCCGCATGCGGCCAAAGAACAAACCCGACTGACCCAAACCGGCGATATTTTCGGCAGCCCACTCTACATGAGCCCTGAGCAGTGTCAGGCCAAGCCCATGGACAATCGCTCTGATATTTATTCACTCGGTTGCCTCATGTATGAATCTCTCACCGGTGTGGCACCACTCAGGGGTGAAACTGCCTACGATACCATGACCATGCATGTCAGCCAGACACCGCGCTCATTTAGCCAAGTAGTGCCAGAGCTAAATATCAATAAAAGCTTGGAAGCACTGGTCTTCCGCTGCCTAGAAAAGCAGCCCGAAAACCGCTATCAAACCATTTCGGATGTACTGCAAGACTTACCAACGATTCAGCCTCAATCAGGCTCGGTCAAAGTCAAATCGGTGCAACACCCCACCAAACAGCGTCTAGAAATCAAATATTTACGCTACGCCTTCTGGAGTCTATTTGTTGTAGTCGCGGCTGTAATTGCTTATATGTCGTGCGATAACGGACCTGAGCCAGATCACGGCACAGTGCTCTTAAAAACAATTTGGAACTGTCAGACCACTATTGCCCAAACCTTCACAGATAATCATATGTACGATCAAGCTCGTTGGGTTTTGGCCTCGGCAGAAGAAACGGCACGCACTAAGTTTTCTAATCGTGGCCGCTTAATGACAGCCTTACGCATGGAGCGCACGCTCTTTTCAAAAGCAAAAATGTTTGATGAGCTGCAAGTGGTCAACGAAAAAATCGCCAAGCTCAATAGCCAGGTTTTGCTAGAAGCTTACGATACTTTGTTAAAAGAGCTTGACGAGCTTGCCCAACCAGGCAGTGAGTCGCAAACCGGCTTGAAGCGAATTCTTGCACCAATTACTTTTACTACAATTGATCATGTCAATCGTGGCCTCGCTGGTGCGGCTATGGATAAACATACAGAGACTCTTCTTACCAGGGCCAAGGCTGTTTACAGAAACTTACTTGGCGATAATAGCCCACAAGTGGCCGGTATCGACATGCTTCTAGCTGAATGCTACTGCCGCCAACAGCGGCTACCGATGGTGCGGCCGCTGCTGGCTGAAGCTCTT
>CALRJJ020000072.1:0-12093 GCA_943367505.1 Flavobacterium psychrophilum
GGCAATGATGGCAGAAACCGGAATGTCATAGCTATTACTGTTGCGATCACCAGCTGAATGCAGGCCAATAACTTCACCACTCTCATTTAAGAGTGGTCCGCCAGAAAAACCGCCCTTGGTGCCAACGTTAGTATTAACGACTGCTTGATCGGCGTGAAATGGAGCAGGCAAGCCGTTGACCGTGATTGTGCCATCAACGATTTTCTTAACTTGCCCAGTGGAAATTCCAACATTTTCAACATCTCTGGCATAGCCCATATTAGCCACTTTGCTGCCAGCCAGGGGCAATTCTGAACTGGCCAAGGGCAACGCTTCCATCGCCTCTGTCACGTGCTCAGAGCGACCGGTTAGCGGATTACGCTTATAAACTACATTGTCGATTTTAAAGATAGCCAGGTCAGCTCCGGGATCTACGGCCTCGAGCTTGCCATAAGCTTTACTGCCATCAGCGCGCAAGAAGCTGACACGCTCAGCGTCAGCAATAGCATGGAAAGCTGTAGCCACATGACCTTTCTCACTTACCAAAAAACCAGTGGCAAAGGTATCTCCGCCGGATTTCCGAGCTTCAACTTTCATGATGCTCGGCCAGGCCTTCCAGTAGAGATCGGCTATAGCTCTATCAGGGTGGCTATCGATGCGGTTAACGTCAAAGATTGGCGACACAGCTTCTGTGGAGGGCGCTTTTGCCGGGCTGGCAGACTCCGAAGAATGGAGGAAAACTTTGGCAGCGCCTTCACTATTACCCGCTAGCGGCCGAACAGAGCGCCAATTTGCGGCTCTCACCGCCGCTACACCGGTTAAGCCTCCAGCTGTGGCGGTGACAAAGTCTGTGGTAAGTGAGCCCAAGGCCGAAGACAATAGCCGGCGGTCGGCCTCAAAGCCGGCATTACCGGCAAATGTATTGCTGATAGCCCGGTAACTATCATGGGCACGCTTTCCGCCATCGATCAGTGCAGGAACAGTAAGTGCCGCGCCAGCAATCTCAGCTGATAGAGCCATCCACCCCGCTCTGCGCTGCAGAAGCGCCAGAGCGGCTCCTCCCGCCGTTGAAGCAGCAAAAGTGGAGATCAAGTGTTCAGGGTGCTCTTTTATGGCTTTGCTAGTAGAACTGTATGCATCAGCGCTGGCAGTTGAAATTAAATGCGCTTCTCGTGAAAGCTTGGCAGCCAAAGTTTCTTGACCAGCCAAAGTGCTCTGGCTGTTAGCCATTGCGTCATTAACTTGGCGATTGCTCTCGGGGACAGGCAATTGGCACACTCACAAAGCGAATTAATTGCCAGAATAGAGCACAGCTAAAACGGAGCCAATCGGGAGAATACGAAAAATTGGCGGTATTTAGCTTCTAAAAATCAAAAAGTGCCGTTGACAGATAACGTTCACCGCTGCTGCAAATAACAGTGACAATGGTCTTACCATGATTTTCTGGTCGCTTGGCCAACTCAATTGCTGCTTGCACATTGGCACCGCTGCTGATACCGCCAAGAATTCCCTCTTCTTTGGGAAGGCGACGAGCCATATCAAAGGCCTGGTCATTAGTAACCGTAACGACATCATTGAGCAAGCTCATATCAAGCACCGCCGGGACAAAACCAGCGCCAATACCTTGTATTTTATGTGGTCCTGGCTTAGCAGCAAGACCAGCCCGAGTTTGCGTTAGTACCGGGCTATCAACTGGTTCTACAGCAACTACTAAGAGGTCTTTACCCTGCTCCTTGCGCAATTCTTTGATTGTCTGTCCCACACCAGTTATGGTGCCTCCAGTACCGACACCGGCGACAAAAATATCGATGTCACCGCCGCAGTCATGCCAAATTTCAGGTGCTGTAGTCAGCCTGTGAGCCTTGGCATTGGCAGGGTTAGCGAATTGCTGCAGCATGTATGAATTGGCAGTCTCCGCAATCATCCCTTCGGCTCTAGCAACAGCCCCTTTCATACCTTCAGCACCAGGTGTTAGAACCAACTCTGCACCTAAGACTTGAAGCATTTTGCGTCGTTCAATAGACATGGTCTCAGGCATACACAAAATCAATTTATAGCCACGGGCGGCCGCCACAAAGGCAAGGGCAATACCAGTATTGCCAGAGGTCGGTTCAATCAGAACAGTGCGACCGGCTTCAATCAAGCCTTTCTCTTCGGCGTCCAGAACCATGGAAATGCCAATACGATCTTTAACCGACCCCAGAGGGTTCATCGATTCGACTTTGACTAGAATTGTGGCATCAAGACCGCTAACCACGCGGTTGAGTTTGACTAAGGGTGTACGGCCCACCGCCGCAGGCAGGTTGGCAAACACATGTTTTTTCAATGTCATAAACTCTCGATTTTAGTCTTAACTATCAGCTCTGCTTATTCTGCGGCCTTTTCAACCGGAAGGTCAGGAAGCTTCTTATCTTCGGGCAAGGGGCTATTGGCTTTGAATTCGGCATACTTGCGCTCGCCAATGCCTTTAAAGACCTTACCTTTTTTCACCATCTTGTCATCTTTGTGGGCTTCGCCATCTTTTATCATCTTCTCGCCCTTGGCAATAAGACCCTGGCAATGTTTGAGCATCTCGCGATACTTCTTCTGCATGCGTTTCTCATCACCAGACAAATCATTAGCGCCGCCACTTGCCGGCGGAGCGAAATCGGTAGGATTGGCCGCGGCTGAACCTCCAGCCGGTTCAGAAGGACCGCCAGCTCCAACTGGCAATGAGTTGCCGAAGAAATCGTTAGCACCAGCAAAGGCCGCAGTAGGATACAAAAGTGCTGCAACGACCAGAATCAGTTTCATAGACTTGAGCATTCTCATTTAATTCCCTTTAAATACTTTTTTTGATTTCCCGGCAGTCAATTATCAATAGTCTATAGGCTGACAGCTGAAGCCGCTCTAAATAGGACTAATATTCTGCCTGCTGTAAAATTTTATCTAAGCTAACACTTTGGTCAACATTGGAGCGCTGCAATCAAGTTTTAGCGCCTGCTCAAAAGCATAGGCCACTTTTATAAGTACAGCATCTGACAGAGGGGCGCCAAGCAACTGCAGACCGACAGGAAGCTTGCCAGAGCTTGAGGCCGCTGGCGCTAGACCGCAGGGCAGTGAAATGCCTGGTAATCCGGCCAAATTTGCTGGAATCGTGGCAATGTCAGACAGATACATTTGCAATGGATCTCCCGTCTTTTCATCGAACTTAAAAGCGGTCGATGGAGCAGTGGGAGAAAGAACCAAATCATAGTTGGCAAAAATCTTGTCAAAGTCAGCAGTGATAAGGCGTCTGACTTGTTGAGCCTTTTTATAATAGGCATCGTAATAGCCCGAACTCAATGCATAGGTGCCTAGCATAATGCGCAGTTTAACTTCAGCACCAAAACCAGCTTCGCGGGTTTCGTTATACATCGAAAGAATGTCAGTGGCTTCGAGATCTCGCAAGCCATAACGTACGCCGTCAAATCTCGCTAAATTAGCAGAGGCTTCGGCCGTGGCTAAGATGTAGTAGACAGGTAGGGCATATTTAGCATGGGGAATGGACACTTCTTCAACTTGTGCACCAAGGGAAGAAAGAAGTTTCGTCGCAGAAGAAATCGACTGCTTAACACCATCCTCAATACCATCGCCAATCAGTTCTTTGATGATACCAATCTTGGTGCCTTTCAATAATTCTTCAGGCGATTGCTTGCTCAAACCCTGAATAAAGGGCAATGTCAGCTGCGGAAAGCCTTTCGAGTTAGCAGTGCTAGAGTAAGGATTCTCTAGCGAAGTTGAATCTTTGCCATCATGACCCGAGATTGCTAGCAGAGTAAGAGCGGCATCCTCAACCGTGCGAGCAAATGGTCCGATCTGATCTAAGCTTGAGGCAAAAGCCACCAGGCCATACCGAGAAACGGTCCCGTAGGTCGGCTTCATACCGACCACGCCGCAGAAGCTGGCAGGCTGTCTGATCGAACCACCGGTATCAGAACCAAGGGCGCTTACTGTAAATCCGGCGGCTACCGCTGCCGCTGAACCACCAGAACTTCCACCAGGTACGTAGGCTGTATCAAATGGATTCTTAGTACGTTGATAGGAAGAATTTTCAGTAGATGAGCCCATGGCAAATTCATCAAGATTGGTTTTACCCAGTATCAAAGCACCACTGCTCTTCAAGTTAACAACCGCTTGAGCGTCATAAGGGGCGACAAAATTCTCTAATATTTTGCTGCCGCAGGTAGTCTTAGTGCCAATGGCGCACATATTGTCTTTGATTGCCACCGGCACCCCGGCCAAAACACTGTCAGCGGCATTTTTCTTAAAGTCAAAATTCTTGTCTAGTTCAGCGGCCTGGCTGCGAGCTTGCTCAAAAGAAAAGCTCAGGAAAGCTTTGATATCGCCTTCATGAGCTTCTATTTGAGCAATATGGCTGTCGAGCACCTCAGCAGCAGACACATCTTTTGCAGCGAGCAACCCTTTCAGTTGAGAAATGGTTTTGCCGACCAGAATGTCTTTTGCAGATGACATAAATTAGCCTTTGTAGCGTTTAAATATGAGTGAGCAGTTGTGTCCACCGAAGCCGAAACTATTCGACATAGCGATATCAACTTTGGCATTACGCACAGCGGTGTTCGGTGTGTAATTCAAATCGCAATCGGGATCGGGCTCGTTCAAGTTGATCGTGGGTGGAATGATATTGTCTTGAATCGCCATGATGCAGACAATCGCTTCAATTGCCCCAGCCGCGCCCAATAAGTGCCCAGTCATAGACTTACTTGATGAGATGGCCAATTTATGCGAAGTGGCATGCTCACCAAAGACAGTCTTAATTGCCTTGGTTTCAGCTTTGTCGCCCAGCGGTGTAGAAGTACCGTGGGCATTGATGTAATCAATTTCTTCAGGTGTGATGCCACTTTGTTTCAGGGCGATTTTCATAGCTCTGGCAGCGCCTGAACCATCAGCACAAGGCTGGACGATATCAAAAGCGTCACCGGTGCTACCAAAGCCAGTAATCTCAGCGTAAATATGTGCACCGCGGGCAATGGCGTGCGAAAGCGACTCAAGCATCAAGACTGCGCCACCTTCTCCCATAACAAATCCGTCACGAGTTTTGTCAAATGGGCGACTTGCTTTCTCTGGCTCACTATTACGCGTGCTGAGAGTGCGAGCAGAAGCAAATCCGGCCATAACCAAAGCTGCTATTGGGGCTTCAGAGCCGCCAGCAAACATGATGTCGGCCTCACCCCGCTCAATAATTCTGTAGGCATCACCGATTGAATGGGCCGAAGTGGCGCAAGCGGTGACAGTGCAAGTATTAGGACCTTTGGCGTTGTGTAGCATCGATACCCAACCGGCCGTCATGTTGACAATCAGCATAGGCACAGTAAATGGCGAACAACGGTCAGGACCTTTCTCCATCAAAACATGAAACTGATCTTCAATTGACTGGAAGCCACCAGCGGCCGAACCAACGGCAACACCTACCCGCTCGGGATCTTCTTTACTAAGGTCAAGCTTTGAATCGGCAACTGCCAACTTGGAGGCAGCAATAGCGAATTGAATAAATCTATCTGTGCGCTTTACTGCTTTGTGATCCATGTATTTGGATGGATCGAAATCATACATTTCAGCTGCTATTTTGCAGGATGGCCTGAGCTTTTCAGGAATACGTTGAACCAACTTAACGCCAGATCTACCACTGACGATCCCTTCCCAGAACTCATCCTTGCCTGTACCGACTGCGGATATGGGCCCCAGACCGGTAACGACTACACGCTCTTTTGTCATTACTCTACTTTATCTCTAGTTAATACCAATCCAAAGTGGACCACTGAACGTGGTCCACTTTGGATACAAAACCGTTCACTTTTTCGTGCGTATCACCTTTTAAAGCCTGGCTCTAAAGGTGACCTGCAATGTACTTAACGGCTTCACCAACAGTGGTGATTTTTTCAGCATCTTCGTCTGGAATTTCCATTCCAAACTCTTCTTCTAAAGCCATGACGAGCTCGACTGTGTCGAGTGAATCTGCGCCTAGATCTTTAGTGAAGCTAGCTTCCATGGTCACTTCTTCAACGTTAACGTTGAGCTGGGCCACAGCAACCTTCTTTACTCTTTCGAAGGCTTCCTTCTCTTCCATGAGTACTGTCTACCTCTTTTAAAAACTTTGAAAACCGCATGTAAAACTAATGGACCAAGTAGGCCCGATCCGGAGTGCATAGAATATCACGTCAGAAAACCAGTTTCTAATTGTGTATTTCTATATTACGTATAAAGACCGCCCGAAACCTCCAAGACTTGGCCGGTTACATACGAACCAGGACCAGCAAGGAACACCACTGCAGCAGCGATGTCTTCAGGAGTACCCATACGCTTAAGCGGAACCCGATCGAGTATGTTCTTTATAATTTCCTCACCCAATGCCTTGGTCATATCGGTGTCGATAAACCCAGGAGCAATGGCATTGGAAGTTATATTGCGTGAAGCATATTCAAGAGCAATAGTCTTTGTGAAACCAATTAGCCCTGATTTAGCGGCGGCATAGTTCACCTGACCGAAGTTGCCATGCACACCAGAAGTGCTGGCAATATTGACAATGCGACCGGAGCGCTGCTTTGACATCACTTTAATAATGGGCTGGGTCACTTTGAAGGCTGAGGTCAAGTTAGTATCGATAACTGCTTGCCAATGCTCCTCACTCATCCGCATAAATAGATTGTCGCGGGTGATCCCGGCATTGTTTACCAGGATGTCGATACGGCCCCACTTGGCGACAATGGCCTCAACCATTTTTGCCACACTAGCAGAGTCTGTAACGTTGCAAGGAACTGCGATGGCGTCGAAGCCGTCTTTCTCAAAATCAGCTGCAGTTTGCTTACACAGCTCTTCATTTATGTCGCTGATTACTACCTTGGCGCCTTCTTTTGCCAAAGCGTGCGAAATTGCTCGGCCGATTCCTCGTCCTGAGCCAGTAACTACCGCCACCTGGTCGGCTAACATGCCCATGCTTTTTTCCTTCTAGATTAGATTCAAAAGTGCTCCCTTAATTTACCGGCTTAACTTCGAATTGAGATCGTCTCAAACTCTAAAAGCAACAGGCGTTTACCCGGCAAACAAGAATTCTCACGGCTATTTAAATAAATATTTCGCCAAAACTGGCCAATAGTGGGGGAAATACGAAGGCAATGAGGTTTACCGATAGTGACATTAGATATCTTTTGGCTTAATCTCTTGACATAACCGACGAGAAGTCGAAAAGCCATGCCAAACGTAGCTAGTTTCCACTAGCCGGAGGGCGGGCGGACCTTGTGCACCCCTGGCAAATTCCATTATTTGGATCAGCCAAAAGCTTCTCAAGTCGGCGCAAGCAGGTATCTGGAGAATCAAAATAAATGGCTGATGGCAAATTGGACCAATCTGTAACTCCCAATGAAGACACTTCCAAATTAAAGGCCGATGTAGCAGCAAAATTACACGAAGGATTAAACCAGCCCCCCCAAGCAAAAGCTGAACCGGTTGCCGTTGCTCACACCGAGCTGACAGGGCTAACTGGCTTAAGTGGTTTAAAGGGATTAGTGGGTCAAGCTGCCTCAACGGGAGAAAAGCCCGACGTCACACTGCGCTCACTCTCCGATAACATTGCTCAAGCGAAAGCCAAAACTACAGATAGTGGCAACGTTTTTGACAATCTCGCCCGCGACTCTAAGGTGGCGCGCTACGGCATGGCTGGAATAGAAGGTCTCGCTTACGCCGTACCTGGAGCGCTTAAGGCTGTCGCCCATGATATCTCGCACCCACTAGACCTGGCAGCGAAAGTAGCTGTAGCCGGTTCGATCGGCGTTGTGATGAAGACAGTTTTACCTAAGGCCGGTGTTGGCAAAGCCATTGTCGGTACAGTAATGGCCGGTTACATGGTTAAAGATGCCTTGCATCCAATCATGAACGCAATGAATCATTTAGAGACCTCCAGTCACGATATGGCATCAGTGCACCAGGCCGCCCAGATTATGGGGGATGGAGTTGGTCAATTTGCCTGGGATAGTTGGGTTGGTTCAAAAGTCGGTTTAAAAGCCGAAAAATGGACCGGCAATGTGCTAGAGGCAAAACTTGGCACCACAAGATATTCCAATTTTGAAAAGGCTAAAGTCGACTTCTTCTCATCAGATGAATATATTGTAGGGCGCACACTAAACAACATAACACGGCCAATAAGCAGCGTTCTTACTTCTGTGTCTGAGCGCATGACACGTAAGCCAGAAGAACCTAAAATATCGCTCGATGAAGCCGTGCGCAAAATGGCTGAAGTAAAAGAGCAGAATGCCTACACCACACTCAGTGCCAACATGCATTTTAAAGGTATGGCAACGGCAGACCATCAGCCACTAGGATTCTCGCAGTCACTAGACTTGCTTGTGGGCGGTCACGATCCGCGCAAGCTATCAAGCAACGAAGCTATTGCCCTGCTAAAAACTGCAGAACCAGCAGCTACAGCCAGACCTATCGACCTCACGGTGAGAGTGAACTCTGCCAGCGATGTTGTACCGGGCAGCCCTGCCAAATCTATTATTGGACCAACCGAAAAGCCCAGCCATACACCTGATGAATTGGTCCCTCCCACGAAACCAACTGAATCAGGTAAACCAACTGACGCCACTAAGCCAGAAGGCCAATTGGAAGTCACTCCAGCAGCAGCTGTGGGCAAGCCTTATTTAACCAAGGCAGAACAAGAGCTAAACGTTGGCACCATTTCAAAGCTTGCTGAAATGAATACCAAAGAAATGAAAGAGTGGCCAGACAGCAAAGTATTGATTGCTGACGCGGTTGAAGCAGCCCTCGGACCAATTCACGCTGCCATCACTCCTAGTGGTAGCAAAATGGACCCTGGCTTCATCCAAGCTAGAAACCAAGCCGTGAGCCTAGGCAGCCAAGTACGTAGTGAACAAGACTATCGTTATATTGATCCACTACTCGGGCGCTTTAGCTCAGCAGCAAACCAACACATCTCTAAAGGCCTGAGCGAAACAGCCAACTACAAACGTGAACTGGATCTTCTGGCCCAAGAAATTCACAGTACTTTAGTGCGCAACATGAAGAAAGCTGGCGTTGACCCAGACCAAGTTCTGCGCTCGAAAAACCCACCAATCTTCTCAATTATGCATGACGGTGGAGCCGGCCCCCACACCATGCGACAAATTGATGGTGTGTGGAACGTAGACCACGTGCTCTATCCACGCAATATGGTTGGTGTAAGAAGCGTCACCACTAGTGGTATTCATGGTCATGAAATCGGACACGACCAGTACGGTGGCATCCTCAAATTTGAAGAATCTATTCGCGAAAACGTCATCAAAACCGCAGTAGAAAAAGGCCTGGGCAGTCGCGCTCAAGATAAAGTGGCCGTACCTGGCCATGGCGATATGACCAAGGCTGATCTTATTGAACATATCTTCAAAGCACAAGCCGATGAGAACACTGCTGACATTTGGGGAGCAGCTTGGACTGGCCACAACGGTGGCGGTGCCCTCGGTATTCTCTTGCAGTCACTGAGAAAAGGCGGACAGCTTGAGACAAGAAACGTCTTCGGCAAAGAATTTGTCGCTCCTGATAATCCTCTTGGCTTTGAAGTGCATGCCTTTGATGCCTTGAGACCCAAAATCGTAGCTGCCACCATGCGAGCCAGAGCCAACGGTGATAAGAATGTACTTGATCACGCCAAAGCCTTAGAGCGCTATTCTGATGAAGCCTCGCGGCCTGGAGACTATGTCTTCGCTAATATGGATAAGCCGGGTGAAACGATCACAATCACCAGAAAAGATCTCGAAGATGTCATTCCGCACTTAATTGATGCTCAAATGAATACTCCATTGCCAGCTTTGCACGGCAAAACATTTGGCGACATACTGCCTGACCTTCCTGCCCATATGGCCAAGATGGATAACTTGGCAGGCCTAATGGTCGACGCTGTCAACAAAGGCAAAAAGCCTAACGAAATTCCTTTCGACACCCAGCACTATTCAATTAACCAGGTCTTTGGTGCTGGTATGCCAGCTGCTATGAGACTAGTCGCCCAAGGTATGGATGCCACTGAAGCGAATAAAGCAGTGAACAAGATGTCCGACTTCTTGCGCGCTCTCTATCACGACAATGACCCACACGTTGACCCGCTCAAACCAACCACCCTGCAAGCAATCAGACTGACTTCACCCAAAGATATTGCCGCCTCCACAAGGCGTGTTGCTGCGGCCGCCACTGAAAATACTGGTATAGCCATCGGCAAAACACCAGCCTTCTTCAACGGACTGGGAGATCGCACTTCATCTCTCGGTGGGGCCCTGGGTTCAGTTGAGATTGGCAGCTACATCCGCAATATGGAAGCGCAAAAGCAAAGAGAAGCGAGTGATTCAGCTAGCAGCAAATTCCCAAGAATGAGCTTTGAGCCTACTGCGCCAGCCAAGACACCACTGCAAGACAGAACGCTAAGTAATATTGCTTACATGCAAGGAGCCAGCAAACAAATACTTGAAGGCCAACCAGAAAAATAGACCTTAGGCACGATAAAGTTAAAGCTAAAAACGCGCTATTATGAGTTTTTGGTTATTTGATCGTGAGTATAGGCGTGAACAGAAACGAGCCCAGAATAGTTCAGCGATTAGTTCAGCGAATAGTGGTCAGACCGCATTTAATGGGCTGGCAACTAGCTAGGCTGGCATTAATCTCGACCATTTGCCTAACATTTTCTGGTTCGATTGTAGCCAGGCCAGCGATCGCTCAGTATGAAGAACAGAATGGTCTGGTCTTAGCCCAGGCCAAGTATCGCAGCGCCGCCCAAATGTTTGGGGTTGGTGACTACCAAAACTGCATCAATTTGCTCAGACAGGCTCAGACTGGCGACTCTCGCAACAAACAAATACCGCACCTCATGGCCTTGGCCTATTCACAGATGGGCGACAGTAAGAACGCAGAAATTCAGTTTAGATCGGCCCTTAGCCTCGATTACAACTTTGTTGAATGTCGCAACAACTACGGCATATTGCTCAAAAAAATCGGAAAATTCGACGAGGCCAAGAAGCAATTCAACGATTGCATTCGTATCAATTCGCGCTATCCCAAAGCCCACTACAACCTGGGTACAGTTTATTTTGATCAGGGTGATTTTGATTCAGCCATTGAGTCGTTTCGCACAGCCACACGCCTTGATAGCAGTTATTTTGAAGCCAACCGCGACCTTGGTCTAGCAATTTTTCAAAAGTTCGAACGGGGTGATGGCGGCGAGATTGCGGAATGTTTAGAGAAGCTAGAAGTGGCAGCTCAACTAGTGCCGCAAAATCCAATGATTCACTATCACTTAGCCAACATTTATTGTTGTGATGGCAATCTAGATGAAGCCGAAATCGAATTTCGCAAAGCTCTTAAGTTTGACCCGAAACTTGCTGCAGCCCATTTTGAGTTAGGTCGTTTGCGCTATCTCAGAGGCGATCCCAATCGGGCATTATTTGAGCTAAAAGAGTCGCAGCGAGTAAGCCCCATTTATACAGAAGGGAAAAAATATCCATCTATTGATCGAGTAAAGGTTAAACAGCTACAGGCAAAGTGCGAAGAGCTGACCGATAATTATGAGGCTGCAATTGAGTCCCTTAAAGATGTAGCCAGCCTGACGGCCAATAATTCCCAGACAACTAAGCATATTGCCGAATTGAGTCGGTTAACTAGGAGTGGTGGCCGTAGAAGCGCCAAGGAAGTTGATCCAGCCGAAATTAAAGCGATTGTCTCTCAGGGCATTCACCAGACTGAATCGGGAGAGCTCGATGCTGCCAAAGCCAGCTTCAGCAGGGCCATAGAGCTTGATCCTAAGTCATTCCTTGCCTATCAAAATCTCGGTGGCATCCTCGAGGCCCAGGGCGACCTTGCAAATGCCACGGTGCAGTATCAAGCAGCTCTTGATCTCAAGCCCAAATACGACGGTTTGTACTACAACATGGCTTACTTGCTTGAGAAAGAGAATATGAAAGCTGAGGCGGGCGCATGGTACAAGCGTTTTCATGAGCTTTCTGGTAAGTATCCATACGACCCGAAACATATTGTTTCGCTGCAGCAAGAACTTGCCCGTGAGCGCGTTCGCAGCCAAAGTAAATAGTCTAGACCGGCCGC
>CALRJJ020000073.1:0-12076 GCA_943367505.1 Flavobacterium psychrophilum
GGTGGGCCATTAACTATGGCTCTGGCGATACCAACACGCTGCTGCTCACCACCAGAAAGCTCAGTGGGGTAGGCGTCAAACTTGTGCTCTAGGTTGACCACAGCTAAGGCGCTATTAACACGCTTAGCCACTTCTTTTTCATCAACACCAAGGGCACGCAATACATAAGCGACGTTGTTGAAGACAGTCTGACTAGGCAGTAATTTAAAGTCTTGGAAAATAATGCCAAGCCGTCTGCGCAAAAGGGGAATTTGACCAGCATGAAGGCGGTTTAAGTTCACGCCGCCAATGAAAACATTGCCATTGGTTGGTGTTTCTTCACGATAAAGCAGGCGCATCAAGGTCGACTTACCAGCACCACTGGGCCCCACCAAAAAGGCGAACTCACCGAGGGCGATGTGCAAGTTTATGTTGACCAGAGCGGGTCTGCCGCCGTAGTTTTTGTTAACGTTTTGCAGTCGAATCATTCGTTAAAGGGTCTGTTACGGCCAAAATGGCGAGGCAGGGATCTTCAAGAGGTTTGATGATAACACAGTAGTCACGAGGAAGCCTTGGATCTCAGTGAAGGTGTCAGATTCTTCATTTTGAAGGCTTGGCCAAGACTAAAAACAGCCCTTATGTATAGCCACCACGGGGCATTTCTAACATACCTGTAGCGAAGCAGAGAGGGCAGATTAGATTCGCCCCATGTAAGCGAGGGGTGACATCGCCGCATTGCGAACAAACTGGGTAGTTGTGAGCCATGCGCCATTTCTTCAAACGCAGTTCCTTTTCATAAAGCGAGCGCATGCGAATAGCCAAACGGGAGAAGTCGGCCCCAGTGGTGTCATGAGCCTCTTCTAGATGGGGTTCAATAGTGAAGTTAGTAGCAACGGCTGCAATTTGCAAAGCTTCATCGACACTGAGCTCAATGGCATAAAGATCAGCTTCAGTTGGCTCGGCCAGTGGTACTTCAAACTGATAGGCAAACTCATCACTTGTGGCTTTCTCAAAATAGCGCTTCATATCAAAACGCATGCCGTTAATTGATATACCTACTCCACGCGCAGCCTGCTTAAGTTTTTTCAGCAAGTCACCTTTGGCAAAACTAATTTCTTGGCCAGTGGAGGCATCTTTTACGGCAATGACAACATTGCCCTCACTATCAATAAATAGCGGTCTGGTTCGCGAAGCAAAAGGCTCACCGACAATATGCGGCCACAAATGCAAAAAGGTATGCTCTTTCAAGCGATTATCAATGCCAAGCTGGCGCAGCACTTTGGGCAGCACCTTAGCAATCTGCTGGAAGTTTCGCCCCTTACCCTTGCGCAAAGGTTCTATGGCAGGCTTATTCGAGCCATCTGCCTTGTCTTTAGCTTTATCTTTGCTATCGTCGACCAAGAGCTTTCTACCTATAAAGTTGCTGGCAAAATTAACGCCAAAGGCGGAAAGAACTAACTGTACCGCTAAACTAACATATTTCCTCAGCTGATTTTATAGTTCAGACCATTGCTACAAGCGGCGACACGCCACTATATTTAATACCACTATAGCAAGGTGAGCAACTTTTTAGAAAGCTTGCCCAGTCACGAAAAGTACAAAACAGCTCCATCATGGGGGCCATTCGGTTATAATCAGCAGCTTCAGTCAGTTTCAGCCAACCAGAGGTTAAGAACGTGTCAGCAGAAGAGACAATTGCAGTATTGAAAAAGCGCTTCAGACCAGAAGCAGCAAAAAATCTCTGCGCCACTTACTTAATCAATATCAAAGGCGACGGCGCTGCCGCCTACCTAACCAAAATTTCTGATGGCACCTGCGAGTTTGTTGAACACGCTTCTTCAGGCTACAGCCCTGCTGATTGTCAGATCACAATTGATTCTGATGACCTGCATCAAATCATCAGTGGACGTATGTCTGCTATGACAGCAGCTCTTTCTGGTGTGCTTGCTATCGAAGGCGAGCTTGGTCTAGCGATGAAACTTGTACCAATCTTCTTTGAAGGTTAAGGCTAGCTATTTGCTTTAGCACAGGCCGCTAGCAGGGCGTTGAGGCCCACTTCGTAGGGCGGCAGCTGCCCGGCGAAGAGAGCGAAAGCAAAACGAGCCTGGTGCACAAGCATCGCCTTACCGTCAGTGTTGCCTAATTGATATTTTTGAGCGAGCCTACAGCAAACTGTGGGCTCGCTATTTTTTGCATAAACTAAATCTTGCACAAAGACGGCTTTGGGCAAAGCCATGAACATGGGCTCTAGCCAGGGTGGAACCTCATTATCGAGGTGGCCAATAGAAGTAGCATTGATGACGAGTTGACAGTGTTCAACAGCAGCGCTGAAATTCTCCTGAGCATCCACCGCAAAGGCAGTAAAAGTAAGTTGCGGCAAAGATAGCTGAGACAAGGCAATAGAATGCTCTAGGCTCGTTATGAAAGCATCGGCCCGCTCTTTAGTGCGACCAAAAATCTGAAAATCAGTGGCAGCCATTTCAGCCAGAGCAATAACTGCTGCGCGGGCCGCGCCGCCAGTACCAATAATGGCAATTCCTTTGAGAGCGGAAGGTGACAAAGACTGCTCAAGGCTCGCTCTAAGACCAGCAATATCGGTGTTATGACCCTCTAACTTTTGCTTGTTAAACACCACAGTATTGACAGCTCCGGCGGCTCTGGCCTGAGGCGAACAACTCTCGAGAAAGTCGAAAACAGCTACTTTATGAGGAAGAGTGACGTTGATGCCGTCCATGGCTTCCGGCCCCTTCGTCATAACAGCAAGACGACTGGCCAACTGACTTTCAGCCACGTCAAAAAGGCGATAGCTACCGGCAATACCAGTGCAATCGAAAAAGGCCTGATGAATGAAAGGCGACAAAGAACGACTAACGGAACTACCAATTAGCCCAAGATTTAGTCCTAGATTTAATCGAGGACCAGCACTCACTAATAGTTAGTTTGCTGCTGGGTAGCTACGCGCATTTTTGTAATGCCAGCAGCGGCTGCAGCACTCATAACTTCTACTACGTCTTTTTGCTTAGCATCACCATCGGCGTTGAGAGTGACGTGCAATTCAGTACCCGCCGGAGCCTTGTCTTTGATTTCTTTGATCAAAGCAGTGATGATATTAACGTCGTGATCGCGAATATACTTGCCGTTAATGGCAAGCTGTCCGTCTTTGTCGATGTCGAAGCTAATACCTTTGGTGGCTTCGTCTTTCTTGGCGTTCTTGGTCTCAGGCGGCTTGATTTTCAAATCTGATTTGTCAATCAAGGGCGCAATTAAGATCATGATAACGAGCAAAACTAAGAACACATCAGTAAGCGGGGTGACGTTAATATCGGTGAATTGATCACCGACCGCTCCCATAGACATAGCTTACCTCCCCGTTTTCTTCTTGAAGTGAGCTTAGTGTGTAGCTGCTTCGTGGCCAACAAAGCTCAAGAAGAGCAGTTTGAGCAACAAGAAGTCATCGTTAAAACGCTTCACAGTATTAGTGTAAGTGTTGTTGAAAATAACCGCCATAATCGAAACGATTAGACCATAACCAGTTGCAATCAGAGCTTTAGCCACACCGGTTACAACCACCGGAGTACCACCACCAGATGCTCCCAATTGGTCGAGGGTGAATACAACCCCTACCACTGTGCCGAACAAGCCGATGAACGGGCAAGTCGCACCAATGGTTCCCAATACAGCTAAGTGCTTCTCTAACTTACGTGATACCAGGCCGACAGTAATGTCGAAGGCCTTGGAGAAATCTTCTTTTTGGTCAGCCATCAAGCGAACGCCTTCTTCAGCAACTTCGCCAATAACACCGCCCAATTGGCTGCAAGATTTTTGCGCCTTTTGCAGGTCGTTGGTTTCCAAATATCTCTGCAGAGTATGGATAAATTGAGTGACGTCGCGACGGTTCTGTTGATAGTACATATAGCGCTCAACAGTAACGGCAATTGTCAACACCGAACAAATCGTGATCGGAATGGAAGCAAACCAGTCATGAATCATGAATTCGAGGAAGTATTGGAGGAATTTACTTTCCATAAACGTTTATCAACATCTCCTTATTTGCTGGCCATTCCAACAGAACTTACTTTGCTTGTGCCAACAGACCCTGACGAGTCTATCAGAAATTGCGGAATTTCCCGACACCACCACCATTGAATACGTTGTAGTCGAAGGTGAACTCAATATCTACATCATCAGGCGCTCCGGCAGGAAGCGGTCTGAAGGGAGCAGCGTTCTCAACAGCTTTCAAAGCGGCCTGGTCGGCTATTGTTAAGCCAGATGAAGTAACCATTCTTAAGTTGGTCATCTGACCATCTTTGTGCACCTTGAAAACAACTTTGACTCGCTTAGATTCGTTACCTTTCGGTGGGAACCAAGCGCGCTTAATTCTTCTCTGCAAATCGGCCATGTATGGTCCGAAGTCTACGTCAGCGCGAGCAGCCACCGATGGACGACCTTTGCCATCATCAGGGTTACCAGCTTCGCCACTGCCACCACCCCCACCAGGGGCGCGAGCAACAGAAGGAGCAACGGCAATACCAGGTGAACCGCCACCGGCTGCGCCACCACCACCAGAACCGCGACCGGCCCGAGTAGGAGCTGGCGATGGTCCTGGACCACTACCGCCACCGAGCGATCTAGCTCCGCCACCGACTGGCACTGGAGTAGGTGGACCACCACCGCCGGACATACCGGAGGTAGAAGCAATATTGATAGGAGTCGGCGCTGGACCAGGAGCAGTGGCAGAACCAGCACCTACGCCAGCTTTAGGCATAGGGGCGATGGAGGAACCACCAATTTTAGGCATAGAAACAGGCGACGGAGATGGGCTCGGAGACGGAGCTGCCGAAGGATGGAAAAATGGATTAGGCATCTTAGGAGCTGGTGTCGGTGTTGGCGACGGGCTCGGAGATGGACTTGGTGAAGGTGATGGGGATGGGCTAGGCGACGGCGAAGGAGTCGGGCTAGGCCGTGGAGTGGGCCGTGGCGAAGGAGTTGGACTCGGGGTAGGCGATGGTGTTGGCGTAGGCTTGGACTGGCTAGGCTTAGCCTCGGTCGGTTTAGCCTGTTCTTGGGCCTTGCTTGGCGCCTTAGGAGCCGGTGAAGGTTGTACCGAAGGTTTGTTAGGATCGTGCTTGCCACCAGCTTGAGAGTTGTGAGCGGCGCGCTTCTGTGTTTTCGGTGGTGTCTTGGTATTTTCTTCGTTCTGAATAAACTCGATGTCAGTGACCTGAGATCTTGGCGGTGGAGGAATAAGGAAGAAGAAAGCAAGCAAGAAACAGGTAAGGAAAATACTTATATGGAATATGTATGAGCCACTAGTGGCCTCAGGCATTTCTAAGAAGTAATCGTGATAGAGCGATTTGCGCTGTAAGTGTGAGGCTTTATCAAAGGCATCGCGAGCGGCAAAAACAGCAAACGAAAGGAACAAGCCAATCAACATGAAGGATGCGCCTGAGCCAATCTGCAGCTGCGCCAATGAATCGGCCAAAGCGCCGTTCAATTTCATCTGGTTGGCATCGCCGAAGCCCTTCAAAGATGCCATGAGCGGAGCGGCAAATATCAATCCAATCAAAACTAGATAGTTGATCACGCCAACGAGCATGAAGAGCAGGCCTTTGCGCTGCTCGCCGTTGTAAAGCTGCCCTAAACCAGGCAAGATGAGAGACATCCCCCCAGCCATATTGGGATCGCGCTGTGTGCCTTGTTGTCTAGGTGATGCTGCAGTCATGAATTTGTCCTACGCTTCTACCGTATTTATCTAAGTATTTGCGCAGCTGGTAATTTTAAGAGGGTTCAACCGTAGCATCGATAATTTGATACTAGAAGTCTTGAGTGTAGCACAACAGACACTAGCCTGGCCGGGGTATCAAAGCTTGTTTGACTGTCTTACTTAGCGAAGAAAGTTATTTGACAACTGCCCAGCAACTAAAAACTACAGACAAACACCTCTAGTTGATATCCAACCGCTCTACAAGCTTCACCTAATGAAATTTCCTGCCGCCAGTTACTGGCAACTTACTGTCAGTAACATCACTATAACTTCTGAACCAAGCTCAAGCTAACCCCTTTTTGCTAGTCATTACCCGGGGTTTACCCCAGGCAATGACTAGCAAATAGGGTTAGCAATCAGAACCCTCTAAAACTGCCACTACCGCCGCCATTGAAGACGTTGTAGTCAAAAGTAAATTCAATGTCGACATCAGCCGGCGCCCCAGCTGGCAAGGGATGAAATGGTGCAGCAGCTTCTATGGCCTTGAGGGCAGCCTCATCGGCAGCAGTTAAGCCAGAAGAGTTAGCCAGGCGCAGATTGGTCATCTCACCGTTGCGGTGCACCTTGAAAATTACTTGAACTCGCTTTGAACGGGCAATTTTTGGTGGGAACCAAGCACGTTTGATACGCCGCTGCAATTCAGCCATATACAAGCTGAAGTCGACTTGCTTGACCGCCTCGGGACTGTCGGCTCCTCTACCATTATCAGGATTGGAGAAATCACCTTTGCCGGCCTTGTTTTGACCATTTTGACCATGCTGATTACCCGCATTAGCCCCATCACTACTTAAAGAAGGCGCTACCGCCGGCCCCCGACCATTCAGGCCATTACTATTTGTGCCAGAGCGACTGGGAGCTGGCACGAGCCCAGAGCCGTTGCTAGCCGAGCGGTTGCCATTTTGATTAGAGCGCATTCCCACCGGAAGAGGTGTCACTGCACCCGCTGGAGAAGATGAAGACGAAGAAGATGATGATGAAGCCAGACCCGGTACCGCAGCTATCTTTACTTCACTAGCACTGCCTTGGCTAGGCGCCGGCAACTTGGGCAAATTCAAATTACTAGAGCCAGAGCTTGTGGGCATCACTAAGGAAGGGCGGGGTGTATTCAAAGCTGGCAGAGCAGAAGAGGCTAACAAAGTAGGCACTGCTGGTAGTGGCGTATTGCTCGGTGAAGCTTTTAAGTTTTGACTGGGCGTAAAACTTGGTGCCGCTGCCGCAGGGGCCGGAGGTGCTGCAACTGGCTTAGGCTGAAGAAAACTTTGAGCCATCCTTTGCAGACTCGGTGTTGGTGTAGGAGCAGGTGCGGATACATGTGTGGGCGTAGGCGGCGGAGCACTATTTGTTGTCTGTGCTGCTGCTGTGCGTGTCGGGGCCTGCCGCGCCGGAGAAGAAGACGAGGAGGAACTAGAGGAAGAACTAGAGGAAGAAGAAGCTCTAGAAGCGGCTGTAGAAGAGGGGCGACTGAAGTCGCGCCGGCCCCCAGCTTTCGAATTATTCTCGGCGAGATTCTTGGTTTTTGGAGTCTCTTTAGTATTCTCCTCGGCCTGCTTAAACTCAATTTCGGTTATCTGCGAGCGCGGTGGTGCCGGGATAAGAAAGAAGAAGGCGAGAATGAAACACGACATCAGCAAACTAATATGAAATATGTAAGAACCGCTTGTAGCCTCAGGCATGCCCACAACATAGTCGCGATAAATGGCGGCACGTTTAAAATATTGGGCCCGATCATAAGCATCGCGCGCGGCAAACAGAGAGAAACCAATAAACAGACTAATTAGAGCAAAGCAAGCACCAGAGCCAAGTTGCAGCTGAGTAATGGAAACAGCCAGAGCCTGATTGAGTTTGACTTGATTGGCTGAGCCAAAGATTCTTAATGCCTGCATTATTTGCGGTGCCATGATCAGCACTAACAAGAGCAGATAATTGACACAGCCTACGGCCATAAAGAAAATTGCTTTGCGCTTCTCTTTATTGTAGAGCTGACCCAAGCCCGGCAGCAGCATTGACATGCCGCAAGCCAAATTGGCATCGCGCTGTGGTTCTGCCGCGTTTGCATAAGGTGTATATATAGGCATGATTAGTCCTACGCTGTTGGAAAACCAATAACGAACACAAATTTCAATTGTTGAGAATTTGGTTTCGGACCTTCTCTACTCTATCTCGATAAAGAGCTTTAACTTAAGCCCTTTTTGACTGAGCCTGTCACCGGGTTTTCCCCCTAGTCACCGCCAGACAAAAACAGGCTCCCGATGGTAACCTGTTTTGCATGCTATCTGTCATGAGGGGCCATTTGGCTTATAAAACTATCGAGCAACCTACATAGTGGGCATACGCAGCTCTTCTGCCAGTTCGATTTTCAGTTCATCGCCAGGACGAACTTCAATCTTCTTACCTTTCTTGGCACAAAGAACAGCAATACCGACGGCTAAACCGATACCAGCACCAAGAGCTGCGGCAGCACCTTTGCTCATGCCGCTGCTGCTGTTATTCGTTGAATTGTTGTTGTTATTGTTACTGCTATTACCAGCTAAGGCACCAATGGCCAAACCAGCAACAAAGGGCAGAGCAACGGTACCAGTATCGATGGCAATATCTTTCATACCGCGACGAGCGTGAACAACTCCGCCGCGAGCCACGATTGTGGCAACTAAAGGAATTTGGCGATTATCTGGAGTGGTGATGTTATCGAACTTGAGTGCCACCGAACCAGATCTATTAAGGGCTCGTGGTGAATTCAAAGTAGCAATACGACCTTTGATGATAGAGCCAGCAGGCACCACGGTGCTGCCATCAATAGTCAAATCTTCTGATGTACGGGCCGAGAACTCATCGCCTTCCTGGCTGGTATCAGAGTCGACAGCTGTATCCATCACAATTGGAATCTTTGTACCAGTCGGAACTACACGAATGTAGCCCTGCAAAACCTTAGCGTCTTTAGTCGCGGTACTAGAAGTAGAGCTAGAAGTAGTACTAGTGGTAGTGGTGTTTTTTGTTTCTGAGCTAGTTTCGCTAGCAGCTTCGGCAGCTGGCTCGCTGCTGGTTTCAGTAGCAGCAGGAGCAGTGGGCTCGGCTAGTGGTTCAGCCAGAGTGTTAGCACTAGTAGGTGTTGTGTCAACCACTGGTGTCTCTTTCACTGGAGCTGCTGCTGGAGTCTCAGCCTTAGCTGACTCTTCTTCAAAAATTGATGGATCAGCAGGAGTTGAAGCAGCACTAGTTGCGGCACTTGAGCTATCAGGCATTTCGCTCTTAGGAGCGTCTGTATCGGCTGAAGGACTCTCCGCGGGAGGGTCTTGAGGACTATATATCTTAAAGTTGAGTTGCGGGTCAGCTGCCAAAACCGCGCAAGTGGTGGCAGGTGAAACGGCCAGCATCAAACTAGCTGCCAAACATATAGCCTTAGAACTGAACATTTATTTTCTATCCCTATATTTGAGAGAATCGTCAATCTGTTAACTAACTAACAACCAAACAACTTACTTACTTAGTTACTCGCCTAATTAGAGGCATCATAACGACCTTGCTCCTTAACCGCCAATTTGATCTGGCCATAGCAGTCAAGCGGAAGGTCATGGCAGTCTAACACTTGCGCAGCCTCAAATAATTAGCGTCTTCCAAGAAATCAACAGGTAATTTAGGGAAGAGGCCCTGACAACCGCATTACAACAAGATTGCGCGAAGTGAAAAAAGTACTTAACTTTCTATATATAGATGAATTAAACTGGGTATTCAGAGCCACTCAGTATAAAGTGGCATCTAGGACTCGATGAGGAAACGTCAGTGATTCAGTGCCAGATATGCCAGGTCGCAAACGAAGACATTGCACAGTTTTGCAAAGAATGCGGTGGGCGCTTAAGCCCAGCCAAGCCCCTCATTACCAATCCCTCGGTTCAACCAGCTGCTCCAGTGCAAGCGGCACCAATGCAAGCAGCTCCAGTTGAGCCCCAAGCTCAGCCTAAACCAAAATTGCGCTCACCACTATTTGGTGGTTCTGATGCCGATAATAATTTTGATGATGAAGAAGAGGTTCAACCCGCATTAAATAAACCTAAGGGCAAGGGTCTGCGCTCACCATTACTTGGTGGCGCCGATGATGACGAAGAAGCCTTCGAACCTAAACCCCGAGATGCCAAGTCACGAGGATTGCGTTCACCTATTTTGGGTGGCGGTGCCGATGGTGGCAAGAACAAAGAACACAAATCAACTTTTCCGCATCGCAGCCATGAGGTCGAAGCCCAAGAACCAAGCCCTGTAGCAAAACTAGAACCAGGCAGGCACCAGAGCAAAGGCCTGCGTTCACCTCTACTGGGTGGCGACGACTTTGACCCCGAAGCCGGCCTTGCCGAAGAGCCTGGTATGAACAGCAAAGCCGCTGGTCAAGTCAAGGCTCATCACCGCTTGCGCTCACCCATATTTGGCGCCAGTGATGACGATTATGAAGATGAGATTTTTGATGAAGAAGCAGATGATGTTGATGACCCCAATGTTTTGCGCTCACCCCTACTGGCAGTCAAAACCCCAAGGGCAAAAGCTCCAGCCCCAGCCGCCACAGCGCAACCTGTAGCACCGACGCAAGCTATGCCTGCCCCTATGCCAGCGCCAGCTCCTAACCCTAGTCCGGCACCTGCTCCACTACAGCAGTTCCCAGTGCAACAACCAGCTGCACCACCAGCCCCATATCCTGCGGCTAACCCCGCTTTTGGACAAAATTCACCTTCTTCACCTCTATCTTCCCCACCGACAGCGCCAACTTCAGCGCCTAGATATGAACCCAAACCAGCGCCAAGCCCAAGCAATTCACAGTTTGGTATGGCGGCTCAAAACCCTCATTATGATTACGGTGTCCAGCCTTCCGCTATGAATGCTCCGGCTCCTATGCCCGCTCCTATGCCAATTCCAGCCGCTCCACAGCCAGCACCCAGCTCTGCTCCAGCGTCTGATAGCGATACTGGTGTAAAAAAAGGTCTGCGCGGCTCCAAGTTGCTTTCCAGTGGTTCTGGTGGCGATAGTGATGACGATGATGAACTGCTCGGACCTCAAGACCGACGCAGTAAATCCAGAGAACGGCGGATGTCGAGACCAGACCGACGCAGTTCAGCGTCACTAAATATAGATATGGATGATGATGAAGATGTTTTAGCACCAGCAATGAAACGGGGAAGCTCTGGTGCTGGCGGCGGTGCCAACCCCATGGCACCACTATTAATGGCAGCTGCTGCCTTTGCCTTAATCGCTAAAGCATATGGATTCATACCACTATTGGGTAACCCTGATTTGTTTACAAAGAACATGCCGTATGTCGTAGACCAAGTTTCGACCATGGCAGTTTTACTTTCTCTAATAATGTTCGCAATGAAAGCTTCGCAGAAACCATAAACGCGGTTGCCAAGGGCTGATGGCGAATATCAAGATTATCTCAAGATGCCAACTGAGATTGACAAAAGGTAACTTTCAAAGAGATAGCAGCATGGTATATTGTCGCTTGCACAGGTAGATTGGATACTGTCTAAAAGTTCGAATTTGTCTGTTTGCCACCGAAACTTCCTAACTACTTCGACGTCTTCGTATTACATGAGTGAACAAAAGTACGAACGCGAGAGACAATTAGTGAAAGAGAAAAGGACCCACTTAATGTTCTTAAAAAAGCTTGCCAGCCTAGGTGTTAATAGCAGCGCCAGCAGATCAAATTTCCATCTCTCCCGCAAAGTTTTTAGTATGGCCTGCTCGGCCATGCTCTTAGGCTCTACGGCTCTGAGCTCTCAGGCCATGGCTCTTTCTTTGCCTAAAGGCCAGAAGAAAGGCAACCTCCAGCTACCTCTTAACACCAGGTTAGAAGATGGCTTAGATTCTGGTAGCACTACTAGTAGTACCAGTGGCAATGATTCAACAGAATCAGCAAAAGTTGAAGCAACCAAAAGTGTAGACCTCAGACCCTTTGGTCTGAACGACAGCGACACCGCCAAGCCTGTAGAAGAAAGCAATGGCGATACACCTACTTTCAAAATTCAAGCTAGCGAATCAAATCTATTACCTAATGGCACCACTGCCAACGAAGGTCTTCCTGCTAAAAGCATGAAGGTAGAAAAAGGCTTTTTCGGCAAACCTAAGCATGCCAAAGATTTGATCAAGACGCCAATGGACGCCGCTAAAGCAACTAACTCAATGCCGTTGGCTTTGCAAACTACTGAGGGAGAAACCCAGCAAAAAGCTGAGTTTCTTGAAACCAGTGAGCAACGTCAGATTGCCGCTCTCTGGGACGCCACTCTGAACCGCTCACCCGATATTCAATTTGTTGTACAAAAACTAGTACCAACTAACGACAGTGGCCATGCTGCT
>CALRJJ020000074.1:0-12074 GCA_943367505.1 Flavobacterium psychrophilum
ACGTCTTTCAGCTCCATGGGCGCAGAGATTACTGCAAATACAAATTTGTATTGCCTACGGCCACACTTGGTATTCGAAAATGGAAGGCAAGATGTGGAATGACGGAACTGCCGTCTACTATGCCGTTCGCTACGATGACCTCATGCGCTTTCCCATACCGCACATATTTGACCAGCTGCCAATCTACATGATTCTCACCTGGGGCACGCTAGCCATTGAATTTGCCTTATTTACCTTCATCTGGTGGAGACCAACGCGCTACTGGGTCATGGCAGCTGGCCTTTCGCTCCACCTTGGCATTGAATATTGCATGAATCTGCCAATGTTCGAATGGTCTTTCATGCTCACTTACCTTCTCTTCATTTATCCAGAAGATTTGACCAAATCATGGAACTGGTTGAAAGCAAAGATCAAAGATCGCTTCGGTGAGCCCTATAGACTAGCTTTTGATGGCTCCTGTATTCTCTGTGTCAGAACAATTGGCTTAATTCATCGCCTCGATATCTTTGGTCGCATCAAGCCCCTCGATTTTACAGACAAAGACAACGACGCTGAACTAGACGAAGTAAAACTAGATAGAGCAAGAGCACAGTCAGAAATATTGCTGCAAAAAAGAGATGGCAACTGGCTAGGCGGCTTCAAGGCTTTTCGCTTCATCAGCCTGCGTACACCGCTCCTCTGGCCCCTCTCACCAGTTCTCTTTGTACCAATTGTCTCCTTCTTTGCTGAGCTGATGTACAAAGCAATTGCCGCCAATCGCAAGCTCATCCTGGGCTCACCTAGCGAGGTTCGACAATGATCGGGACAGTCTTCAAAATACTACTTCTAGTGGCTGTTTTTGTTGCAGTGCTCAGCGCTACCTATCCTAAACAGCACGCCGCTATAGAAGAAGAAAAAGCAAACAACTACGACAATACTTTGATGCGTGAGGCCCTGCGCAACCAAAAGAATTACGAAGACATATCTAGAAACCCAGCCAGCAGCCCAGATCAACGCATAGCCGCTGGCAACGCATATGCCGCCACCCTCAGTAGCCAACAGCGCTTCGAAGAGGCCGCTAAAATATACCAAGACCAACTCGCTCTCACTTGGGGCCTGGTCAACAATGCCTACAATCAAAAATGGGCAGATGCCAATATGCATCTAGCCGGAGCCCATCGTAATCTAGACAATCAACCGGCAGCTTTAGTTTGCTATGACAGCGTTCTCAAACATGATCAGGAGTTTTTGCCAGCCAACGATCCGCGCATTGCCAGAGATCTAAACAATATGGGCCTGATGCATTACCTCATCGCCACGGGTAAGACTGAGGCAACAGATAGGAAAAATGAGTTTAAGACCTCCCGAGATTATCTAGAGCAGGCTCTCGCCTTGCTCGAGAAGAACAACCAGGGCAGTTCAGCAAAAGCGGCTGCCACACTGTGGAATCTTGTTCTTACCTGTCGCGATCTCGACGACAAAAACGCCTCGCAGAACTACAAGTTGCGTGCCCAAGCGATAGACAAATCTCTCAATCGCGTCTGCCGAGAGCCCTAAGCGAAATTCAAAATTACTTATGTCGCTTATCAACCGAAAAGCCCACACGGAAACCAAGATATTCGTATGGATTATGACTAGCTATTTCATCGCCATTCAGTGGTGAGCAACTGTCTACTGGCGAATAATGCTGCTCAATTATTGCAGTAATACCTTTGGCCTTAAACAAGTCGTGCACTTCTCCATCTTCAAGCAATATTAGCGATGGGGAGTCAGCAGAAAGAGCCTCAAGTTTTAAGCGATCATAGAGTGTCGTCTCAAAGCGAGCCAACTGCGCAATCTGCTCTGGAGTACCTCGTTCGTGCAAAACTTTAAGAGTACGAAGTGGAAAGCCCCAAACCAGGTATCCTGGCTTGCGACGTAACTGAGTTAACAGAGGAAAGGCCGGGCTTATCTGCTCAGAATAAATCCAAACTCGATCGCGAGCTGCACTTGCTTCTTTCACCGTCTTGCTAAAGAAGGAGAGATCATGCTCGAAACCAAAGCCATAGTAGCCTAACTCACTAAGCGAAAAGGCCGAACCCTTGGCTAACTTCACCGCGGCGACACTGGATGAAACAAAACAGACCACAACTAATAGAGATAGGAATACTACGACTTTCTTATTGAGCCGAGCTGAACACCAAGCGGCAATCTGACCAGAAAAGACCTTAGCTGAACGGCAGGCACGGATGTAGCGACTGCTGACAAGCAATAAAGCTATTAACGAATAGGCAATCATCAAGATACCCTGATGGCTGAATAGTGTTCCTGAAAATACAAAATAGCCAAAGCCAAAAGCGGCCATGAGACACATCAGTCGAGTCAATAGACAGCGACCAGCCAAAGGCAATGCCAGAACAAAAAACACCACGAAGGCATAGACCAGGTCACGACGATCTGGGGATTTGTCTACATATGAGAGATCATCGTTAAAGTACTCATAGCTGAGTTGATTTATGCGCCATATCGGACCAAGATATTCCGACACTACCGATGGTACTAGACAGAGAAGCAGCAGACTGAGCAAAAACAAGGTAAACAGACAAGCCACAAGCTCAGTAGTCAAATAGCGGCGCTTAAGCTTCGCCACTGAAATGTCACCAAGAGAAAACAAACAGGTAAATTCAACGGCCACTAGAGCCAGTAAAAAAACGGGATTAAGCAGCAGACCCAGGGCAGCAAGAAAACCAATCAATGCCGACCTAAGCCGCTTTTTATCGGGGTTTAGTGCACTAATAGAGAGGTAGCGCTGGGTCAAGTAGGGCAGGAAGAGCAGGAAAAACAGCACACTCTCTTGACCAAAATAATTGAGGAAATATATCAGTGAGAGAGCCACACCCAATACGATTGCCGGCAGACAAAACTGCAGCATTTTAAGCCTAGGGCTCAGTCCTTGCCCAGACCTTATAATTAGCAAAAGTGATAACAGAGTAAGCAGCACTACCATCAAATTGAAAATCGTAATTGGATGTATACAAATCAACTTCGAAAGCAGAGCTGGCAAGCTGCTTAAGTACAAAGCGAAAGGTGACGAGTTATCTAAAAAATCGATATACGGCCGCGCACCATCAGCAATTTGAAGGCCGCAAGAAAGACGCATAGCAGCTTCTGCCGGGATCAGCAATTGGTGTATCGAGAACCAGCCAGCCAAAAGGGCCGCCAGGCAAAGAGTCAGCAGGCAAGCAACGAAAAGATTGAAACTAAGCTTGTTCACTAGCTCTTCACCTGCAATTCGTAGGCAGTATATCCAGCGACATCGTCGATCTTTTTATACTGCTTGAGATATTGATTGAAATTGTACGGAGCTAAATATTCGGCGGCGGGGCCATTTTGCACGAATATCAAAACAGGTTTGTTCTTCTCGATATCTTCGGCGTACTCTTTGACTATGCGATCTTTAAAAGAGAGCAGCCTGGAATTTTCGGGTGTCACGTCTCTGACATCTTTGATGTACTGCAAAACTGAAAGAATACAACAGTGCAAATGTCTTGAACCAGGCTTAACTCGCAACTGTGTAGTCGGTGGAAATCCAGGAGCGACAGCATTGCCAATAAAGATCACCCGATCATGGGGTTTGGCATGAGCCAAAATTATGGTGGCGAAGGGTGAATCGATATCTGAGTAGGGCGAGTCACCAGAGTAGCCAATCGTACTAAGATCAAAATTCGGTTCGCCTTTAATCTTCTCGTACTCTTCGCGAGCATTAACAAGCGAGAATCCAGCAATGAAAACCAGCAGGCACAAACAGCTAGTTGTGAATATAGAGGATTGTTTTTCAATACTCTTTTTCGACCGGTTAACGCCTTCAATGATGGCAACAAGAAGTGCAGCGAGACCACCGCAGATGACAATTACAGCGCCAGCAAAGGCAGGAATGTCTTGATAGGCCCAGCCCTTGAACTGAAGCAAGTAGGGTACCACCCCAGAAAAAGCAAAAGCAGCGCAGCAGCTCAAAAGAGCATATCGATGAGAAAACGAGAGAGCCAGCAGAGCAGCAAGTGAGAGCAAGAAGAAGACGCCCCTCTTGTCTGGCGCAGCTAGACTGCTGGCCAAAGAAGTGTCCCAAAACTGATAACCAGCGGCGAAAGCAGGCACTAAAAAACCAAAGTAATTGTCTTTTACAGCCTGAGGCAAGAAAAAGAAGTGCGCTAAATAAAGCAGGGCGCAAGCCAGGGCGGCAAAATTCTCAGGCACTAACAAGTTTCGCCACCGTTCTTTCCTTGACGCCCCAAAGAGCAAGAAAAGCTCGACACAAACGGCGTTGAAGAGAAAATAGTGTTTAAGACAAATACCAATACTTGCCAAAGTGCCAATCAAAACGGCTTCACCTCTAGTGATGGCCGCACCCTGATAGCGAGCAAATCGCAAAAACAGAAAGGGGAAATAGAGCAAGACAAAGATCTGCTCACGCTGCCCGAAATCAAATGTCAAAAAGAAATTGAAGTACAAAAGACCAAAAATCAGGCCCAAATTAACAAGCAAGTTTTGACTGTCGCAACTAAGCTTGGTGACAACAACATAAGCGCAAAGCGAAGAAGAGAGCAGAAGCAGGAGGCACATGAAAAGGTTAAACGCCAATGTCACTGGAATGTTAACGGCAGAAGACAGTAGCGCGGGCAGCATGTCTAGATACCAAATCAAGGGCGGATTGACATCAAACATATCGACATAGGGTAGGCCACCAGCAACGATAAGCTGGGCGCACTGCAGGTGCAAAGCTGGGTCCCAACCAATGCGCAGTGGGTGTAGCAAAACCGACACGAGCATACGCAAAGACAGGCTCGCAATCAGAACTACAGCAAAGATCGTGGGATAAGTTAGCCTTTTCACTCTTTACGCGTCATCTTGCCCTTCCTAGATAGCACTAGTAGCGCATACTACATTTGAGTAAAACGCAACATCCGTCTATCAGTGAAAACTTCCATGCGCCAACCAGCAGTGGCGCTGCCGCCAAGAATGGGCCGCTCAGTGCCGCCCCAAGTAAGCCCGGTGCGCGAGATAATATCAGTAACCTGAGCCGGCACATTGCTTGTTTGTATACGACCCAGTTGCACACGTTTCAAGCGAAAGGTACGAGTTGTGGTCTCAGTCAAGTTATTGCTATTGCTTGGATCGACTAGCTTGCTATTGGCGTCACCGGCGTTGTCCAAATAGCTTGGATCAATTTGGTTAATCTGCGCCGTAGAAAATACACAAACATTCATATTATTGTTCAAATACATCTCTACGTTATGGCCGTCGATAACGGCCGTCACCTTGTAAGCACCATTCTCAATATTAAATGGAATTTCAAACTCGGCTCGTTTCATATCTTTCGGCGTAGGGCCAAGCAATTTGTACTCGCCGCTTTTAGCCTGAAGGGCCTGAACACTAGCGGCATAACTGGGGTCTATTGATGCCAGAGCCACAGACGATAATGAACTGGCCTCAGTATTTGGGAAGCGCTGAATAACATTGCGGTAGCTAGAGCGGGCCTCATCTAACTTGTGTAAGCGCTGACTACAGACAGCTAGCAGATACAGGGCCCGGGGATCACGAGGACGATTGACCGCTGATGTTTTTAATAATGGATAGGCTTCTCTAAATCGACCAGCATTGAACTGCTTAAGGCCGACCTCAAAGGGATTAGCTACTCCGACCAACTTTTTGATAGTGAGAGTGCCTTCTTTCAGCTCATTTTTCGCAGGCTCCTTGGAGCTTTCTTTCACTTCGACATTGTTATCGACTTTAGCGCTTGCTATAGGCTCGTCTTTCACAACTGGAGAAGCTTTGGCAGGGACATATCCCACGGTGGAATATTCAAAGAAATCGGCGCCAAGCACGGCCAAGTTGGGTTGTTTACTAGAAATTTGAATGGGGAAAGCGGCCCGAGTCATTGCATCTAGCTTAATATCATGCAAATAGTATTCATCTTTACTCTTAACGGCCGCTTCGGGAAGCTTTGCTTGCTTAGCCACCTCAGTACCGATGACACTATTGGCCACAGCGGTATCAACCACAAACTTGACCTTAACACCAGAAACCAGGGCTTCTACCACTGGCTTACCACCTTGTTCGGCGACCTTGAGCACCAGCTGTGAAGGCAACTGATCAACGGCAATATTTTTGAGTTTTCTTAGACTTCCACCAGCGACTGAAGAAGAGGAAGAACCGCCTCGCAAATTGGCAATAGCCTTCTTGGATAATTCAGCCGCATCACTATCGGGAAACTTAGCAATAACAGTCTGATAGGCTGTCATGGCTGCATTTAGCTGCCCCATACGGTGATAGCAAAGGGCCTCGTAGTAGAAAGCACGATTGTCGTAAGAGTACAAAGACTCTGCACTCTTGAGGTAGGGCAAAGCATCTTTGTATTTTCCCGACTTAAAGAGGTTGCGCCCGCACTCAAAAGTACTGTTGTCCTCAGCACTAGCACTGCTGATTGGAAGAAGGCTAAGCACCAGCAAAAGCGCTAGCCTAATTGGGAGAACAGTGAGAACCTTTGACATTACCCCTCCAAAGATACAGTTGATTTAGCGAGCAGTGCCCCAGATACGATAGTAGTGATCGTCTGTACGTGGATTATAAATCAACCACTCATTGGTTACCGTCACTCGATCGTTGACAATACGCTTGCGAAACTTGAGCCTGTTAATTTCTTGCAAACCTGGATGGCCAGGGTATTTGGATTCGAACCAACTTTGAGCTTCACCGACCCATGCAGTCTTCCATTCAGACTCCTTCAAAGGTTTGGCTTCGTGGGGATACTTAAAACGCAAATAGGCCTCATATTGAGTACCATCAACACGTTTGCCGTCAAATTCGGTGGCGCGATTGAAAGGCTCATCGAAAGCGGCTGTAAATACCTTCTCTGGGTAGAACTTCATTTTTTCTTCAATGACGTTCTTGGTGTAGAAGACCATTCCAACTACAGCCAAAATTAGGCCAGCAATGAATAGAATAGATTTCTTTTGAGACACCAGCTGATTCCTCGCTTTAAACAGAAAATTACATGATTGCCAGTAGCCTTTTCAGCTTACTCGATAAGGCAACTGTAAAACTGCGCCAAAGGCTGCTACACGGCTTAGCATTAGCGCTTAGCAACAGTGCTAGTCTATTAGCAATGAAAGTTTAGCAGTTATTGTCTAACTGAGCCTCAAGCCAGCAAGATTTCCCGGCACTTGGGATCACGCAACCGCCAAATAGCACCGTCAGTAACGAAGTGATGGAAGTTAATACAAGCCTGAATCACTGTAGCTGTCCAGACAAAGCCATAACCATAATTTTGGAGAAGGCTGGGAACGCCTACGTAGACGAAGATTCCGGCCATAATGACAATGCCCCAATATTTCATAGCTGCTGGGCTGACGAACTGGCTCAACAAATGTCGACTAACATCGTTCAATCGCCCTTCTTCCAATCCTTTCTCTTTGAGATAGAAAGCAAGAGAAACGGCTAGATATTGACTACCATGGAAGAAAGGTGGACCGTAAACCCAAACAACCGAATTGGCCCAACCGGTTGACAAGCCTATTCCTAATATCGAAAAAATCAGACAGAGAGTAGGCAAAGGTATGAGCTTCTTCTCGACAATGAATTTACGAACGACCACGGTGACAAAAGCCAGGGTCATAATTATCAGAGCAAATTTAGTGACACTAACAAGCTGATATGGCAAGCCGTAAAACGGTAGCTTCACTCCGTAGAGGTCATCTGGCGAAAGTTCGCGATAGCACAAGATTCGACTGATTACGTAAGCCGAAAATGAATGCATAAACCAACGGTATGTCTCGCGCTCCCAGGGCTTGAAGAAATAACCGCGCTTATAGCAGTAGATCAGCGAAATACCAAAGGTTTGGCCAACATAATGCTGGAAAACCCACATCAAGTGCAAATAAACGCAGAAGCCTGCGGCCTTGGGGTACATCAAGCAGAGGGCGAACATGAGCCCTGAGACCCAGGGCAGATAATAGGCGTAGAGCTTAAAGCGCTGCCTATTTTCTTCAGTGGAATAAATGCGCACATAAGTGGCAATTGTATGAGAATCAGCGAACAGGTAAGAACCAAAAGTACTGAGAAAAAGCAAAAAATAGGCCATAGAACCAGCGACACCGCCAGCCTTCGGATCAATAGCATCCCAATGGAACCAATAAATTTGCAGGGCAAACATAAGCCAGAGAGCGCCACCGAAAACAAATACTGAGTCAAAAACTGGATTTACAATCCAACGAGTATTTGCCGCTTTTTCAACGACCTTATCAGAAGCTGGCTCAGGAGCAGGCCTGGCGTCTCCATCATATTGGAATGTAGTGCTGACCAACTTAAACTGCCTCCATCATGGGCACCAATAAGATACAGAAGGCTCTACGCCAATAGAATCTTGCGACAGCGGGGGTCACGCAGACGCCATATGGCAGCATCGGTAACAAAGTGATGGTAGTTAACACAAGCCAATACAAGTCCGGCCACGAGTGAATAAGGCTGACCAATTTGCATGAAGAAGTGAGGAATACCAACGTAGAAGAAACAACCAGAAAGAATCACCAAGCCAAGATATTTCATACCCGGAGAACCAAGAGCAGACTTGGTGATGTTCCAAGTATCCATACCGTGAGGCATCCCTCTCTCTTTAATGTAATAGGCCATGCAAACAGCCAAATACTGACTGCCGTGGAAGAAACCAGGCACATAGAACCAGAACATCGAATTGGCGGCATCTTGACTAAGACCGAGACCAGCCACAGTAGCGACAATCATCAGCGATGGCCAGGGCATCATCTTGTTTTCTTTGAAATACTTGCGAGCGAGAAGCACGACAAAAGCAATGGTCATGCCGACACAGGCAAATCTAGCGATAAAGAAGAACACTTCTGGTAGTGGTCCCCAGAAAGGTATCTCTACACCAAACCAATTGCGTGGGCTGAATTCTTTATAGGTAAGAAAGCGAATGGTGGTGTAGCCAACAATTGAGAACAAGAACCAGCGGAATATTTCTTTTTCCATGTTGTTGAGCATATAGCCGCGCTTATAGCAATAAATAAGAGCGATACCAAAAGCTTGAGCAACATAGTGCCAGTAGACTGTGATCAAATAGATATAAACAAAGGCACCAACAAGTCCGGGTATGGTCAATCCCATGATGAACATTGGAATAGTGGAATAAGCCAGCCAGGTACGGTGGAACTTAAACCGCGCCCGGTCCTCATCACTTCCCCAGATTCGCAAATAAGTTGCCGAATTATGCGAATCGGCGAAAATGTGCTGCGAGAGGAAGCCGACAGTCATTAACCACCAGGCAGCCGGACTTGTCATCACACCGTCAGGCACTCGCCAGCCCAGGTACACATAATTAAGCAAGAGAAGAGCAATTGCTCCACCGCCGAATACAAAGATGAAGTCGAAGATTGGCGAAATAATCCAGGGGTAAGGCCCGCTATGGGCGGCCGGGATAGCTTCACTTTGGCCATCACTGGGTTGGCCAAGGGCTCCAGAACTAGCAATACTACTGCTGACCAAAAGAAAATACCTCGACTTCTAGGTTTTTAGATTGAGAACATCGATAATTGCAATTTTAGCTGCAAATCACAACAAAATCCTTTCTTTATTCTACCCCCACAAAGCCGAGTCTAACAAACCTTTTGCAGTTTGCTACTACCCCAAAAATACTTCACGATTACTTCACGGTTAGTTCACGCCAACTTCATAGTGAGCCGCTTAATATAACCGGCGATCAGCCCTGCAAGTAGTAACTGGCAGTGCGGCGAATTGTCTCAGAAAAGGCTGTGGGCTTAAACTTAAGCTCAGCGGTAGCTTTCTTGCAGTCAAAGAAAATTTTGTAATTTGAGAGATAAGCAACTTGCTTAGTCAGTGCTGTTTTGATGTGAAAAAGAGGCAGAACTTCCTCAGCAAATTGACCAGCAAATGTTACGAAAGACTGCGGCAAAGTCACTAGCGGTGGGCGACACGAATAAATTTTGGCAAAAAGCTCCCCGGCCTCTCTATAAGAGAGATTTGCTGAGACAAGACTATAGCGCTCTCCGGCCCGCCCTAAGTCAATAGCATTGAGATGAGCATCAACGATGTCGACAATATCAGAATAGGGAGTGCCACCAGCAGGGACACCAAGCATGAAACCCTTGGACAATGCCCTGAAAATAAAATGATGATGCGGGTGAGTATCGCCCTCACCAAAAATGATTCCGGGGCAGAGGGTGATGACATTTAGACCCTTCTTGAAATACTCTTCCACCACCAGCTCGGCTTCATGCTTAGTGTCGCAATAGCTAAGATTAAGTCCAGCCAAATTGTATTCAATAGTTTCATCACCAATGGTGCCCTCTGGAGGAATACCAAAGGCAGCAATAGAACTTGTATGAATGACCCGGCCCACACCGCTTGCCAGGGCCGCCTCCATCACATTACGCGTGCCCTCTACATTGACAGCTCTCTGCCTGTTTAAATCGGCGCTGCGATAGGACACAAGACCGGCCATATGAAAAATAATGTCATGACCGGCGCTGGCAGCCAAAACCTGTTCGTAGTTAGTGACATCACCACAGATATGGGTCACACCCAGTGACTCGAAATGAGGCTTGCCACTAGTGCGCCCAAAGGTGCTGACAACAAAGCCACCGGCCACTAACTTCGGCACCAGATGAGTGCCAATGAAACCGCTGGCGCCAGTAACTAGAACCCGCCTTGGAGGAATAGAATTTTTAGAATTATCACTGCTATTGCTAGCGGAGCCAACAATCAAAACTAGTCTCCATCCCAATTACGATAGGTAGCAAGCGCTTCAACTAAACTGGTAGGTCGACGTCCAATGATGTTGCTGAGAGCATTGTCACTACATATATTATCGAAACCAGTCATACGTACCTGATCGGCGCTAAGCAAGGGCACATCTTGCAAGCGCTGCAGAAGCGAAGCAGCAGCCAGGGCTAAGCTTGCAGGAATATCAACAAAGGGCTTCTTAATATTGATAGCAGTCATAATTGCTTCTACAACTTCTTTCATAGGCAGCGCTTCGCTCCCACCAATTTCAAAAGTCTCTCCGGTAAAATCAGTGGACGATTCTAAATCAGCTTGATGACAGAGCCTCTCAACAATAGCTTCAGCCAGATCAGCGACAAAAACTGGCTGCACTAAATTGCGACCGCCATTGATCAAAGGCACGAAGGGTCTAGTTTTAGCTAGCTGGCGATAGCGCTTTACCAACTTACTGTCACGCCGGCCCACCGCTCTTCCTACAATTAGCGATGGTCTAAATATGCTTGAAGCTATCCTGGCCGGCTCCAACTCTGAAAGCAAAGCCAACTCGCCTTCTCGCTTGGTACGCAAATACTCACTCGGAGCATTCTGATCAGCACCAAGGGCAGTGACCATAGCAGCACGGACGAAACCACCAACGTCTCGAGCGCGCACACACCAACTAGCAAAAGCCCTGCTTTGTTCTTGATGCAGTTGGTTGAAGCTCTCACTTTTTGCTGGGGCAATCGAACCAATCAGATGGACAGCATGGGTTACCCCAGTAAAAGCCTCTTCCAGACTGCGCCTATGAGCAGTCGTCAAATCAGATTGAAAGGGCGCTAAATCGGCAGCAAAAACTTTAGCACCAGACTCTTGCAGAAACTCGCGATCGCTGGCTGCGACCTGCGGCCGAACCAAAGCATGAACCACTAAGCCGCGATTGAGCAAGGCCGCAACTACGTGATTGCCCAAGTAACCAGAAGCACCATCTACTAAGACCCTACCATTGGCAGAATGAGCCGTCACAACTATGCCTTTCTCCACCAAACCAAGGAGTGACTGGTCAGTGAGGGCTGCTTATGACCATTGCCATTTTGAGGTCGATGGCTTGAGGCACTCTTATGATGTCTCTTATTAGCAGCAGTGCTCTGCGGGTCACTACCACCGAGCATCCGCCACAGCGACGAACTATTGATACTCGCTCCAAGCCTGCGACTAACCTTCTTGATCAAGATTACTTCGCCCACTTCATTGCCCTGACTGCGATGACCAAGATATTGCAAGAGATAGCCGAAGAAAACGCAGACGAATCCTAAAAACAGATTAGA
>CALRJJ020000075.1:0-12028 GCA_943367505.1 Flavobacterium psychrophilum
GCCCAGAGCAATCTATCGGTGAAAGCATAGACTCCCGCTCTGATATCTACTCAATCGGCTGCACTATGTTTGAAGTTCTTTCTGGCTTTGTCCCATTTGAAGGCAGCAACCCATTTGAAACCCTAGTCTTGCATCAGGAGAGCGCACCGCCACTGCTTTCAGAGGTTGCGCCGCAATTTGACCTGAACCCGTCAATAGACCTTGTTCTCTCTAAGTGCTTGGCAAAACGGCCACAAGACCGCTATCAATCAGCAAAAGAGCTAGCAATTGATCTGATACGAATAAAAGAAAACAAAGAGATTCTGACCTTCCAAGGCCCAACTCACAACCTGACAAACTCGGCAGCACTCAATGGCGAGAACGGGTCTAGATTCAATAAGATTGCTAAGCCTCGGCTAGCAATGGCTGGCCTGCTGCTCATTACCCTTGGGGCTGGTAGCCTTTGGCAGTATTTCAATAAACCCCCGCACACATTTATAGATGCACCAAAACTGAAGGATACAGCGAAACTAGATGAAGAGGGTTTTTCCGACCTAGAAAGTTTTGTTAGCGACGGAACCTCGGTAGACGGCTACTTCGACAAGATTGACACGCCCAAAGGCTCGCAGCTGCTAACCAAGCCCTATTCTAGCCTCGGCATGGTTGAAGGCACTCCCAGTCGTCTTTTCAACTTTCCCAACGACGTATTGATTGGTTATTATAGCCAGTATGACGGTAGCGCCAATCGTGCAGCCCGAGCAAAATGCAGCTCGCCTTTGAGCGATCGCCTGGTGTTCTGCCCCACTCGTACGGTGGCACGCTATCCCCAGTACATGAAACGCTTTCGCTCAGGTGATGTTGATGCCTTTAAAATTTACAGCATAGAAAACTCAGATGAGGTGCTGGCTGCATGTAGTAATCTCAGCGACATCTCTGAGCTGCGACTAGATCAATGTAAAACGCTCACACCGGCTTGTCTCAGCGCACTGAACAAATTTACTAACTTGACCATTGTCAATCTCTCCGGATCCAGCTTGAGTGGTGACACATTAGCCAAAGCCAATTGCTGGCAAAAGCTTACAAACCTGAATCTCGACGACTGCAAAAATGTCACAGCATTTCTGCAAAAACTCAGCTCAATCAACAGCCTAAATCAACTGTCATTGCACCAGACTCCCCTGACAAAGAGTGACTTTAAACAGATCGGCAGAATGTCTAACTTGCATTACCTCGACATCAGCGGTGACGGTAGAACAATAAGCGATCTTCCTTGGCTTAGTTCTCTTAAGGTTAATCACTTGAACTTGAAAGGATATCCCATGGATCTGCGCTTAATAGGGCTAATAAAGAACTTCAAACATCTTGAAAGACTAACTATTCTTCCGTCTGAAAAATCGACAGTCTCTAAAGACTACAAAGCTTTCCTAACTGCGATCAAGCATGAGCTGCCAAAATTAGCTGTTGACTAAAGCCTGTTAACCAGACAAGAGACCTATGGCAAGACCACAAATCTAAATGGTGCTGCCCTTAATCGGCCGACTAGAAAGCTTACTGTTGTCTTTGCCTACAGTCCAAGAACAGCCAGCAAGAACACGGCAGGGCAGAGTATAGCGGGTGCCCTGGAAGGGGCTGCCAGCGTTGGCTAGCAAGCGCTGATTGAGAGCATTTTCTACTCGCACATCAAATGACGCGGGAAGATAGGCATACTTTTTGTGAAACTTCTCTGGAACCTGCCAACCACCACTGATACCAACCATAGTCAAAGTCGGCGTGCGACCACTGTGCTGGCCAAAGAGTGCTTTATCAATACTGTTTTGCAAACCAGTCAGCACCTGCACATCGCCTAAGACCCACCAGTTGGAGCGGCCCCGATAACCAAGACCAAGAGTAGATTGATAGCGTCTATCGTGATCGGGATACTTAGGCAGAGGAGCTTCAGGATAATCATAGAAACCACCACTAACACCATGTGTGCCGCGCAGGTAGGCTACTTGCACAGTGTTTGAGAAAAATCCGTTGAAACCATAACCATCTTTAGCTGGTTTGAGATCCATACGAGTTTCCACACCATAAGCCTCTTGTGCGCTATTGGTCAGGCGGTTATAGATAGGAAGATTACCAATTACACCAGAGTCGCCAAAATTGCGCAGCTTCTTGTAGAAAATATTTGTCCGCGTGACAAAGCGTGGCCCCATCTGAGTTTCGATACTAACATCCACCAACTTGCCCCGAGTTGGTTGAAGCGGCCGCGGTGTGCCTTGATAAACGCCGTTGACAATTGTGCCAGTAATAGGAATGGGACTAAGGAAGTAATCAACTGGTGTGGGGGTAAAAATGTCAGAGTAAGAACCGCGCAGAACCGTGTTCTTATTGATGACAAAAGCCAAGCCATAGCGGCCGCTAGCTTGAGCAGCAGTGATACGCTGAGTTTGAAAAGGCTTAAGCGAAAATGGCTCAACACCAGGAGTCTGCGCCAGGGTTTCAGCTAAGCGCATGGCATTACCAAAGACACTGTGCTGCACATCGAGTCGCACACCGGCATCTACCGTCAGGCGCTTCCAGAAGCCTTTCTCGGGCTTCCAGCGATCTTGCAAGAAAGCACTCTGCAAATACCTAAAGCCTCTGTAATTGCCAATATTGCCCTGCATCTGCGGGCCAGCAACCTGACCTGTAAATGGGCTTATTATGCCACCATAAGGAAAGGGATTAGTATTAATGGCATTGGCACCATCAAGATCGCCATCTTGCTGTAATTGAGCCACCTGCCCCAAAGCATCATTTTGAGCCAGGGCAGAGCCAACATAATCAGCGTTAAAATAAGTGGCCTGAAAGCTAGTTTTTACTGGTCGTACTTCGCTCAAAAAGCCAGTCTTAAGATGGTGTGTCTTGAAGGCAGTCTTGGTCAAGTCACCCTGAGCAGAAAAAATGTAGTTGAATCTCTTTGCGTGGGCAGCAATTGAAACCAGCGGCTGATCAGCGTTAAAGTCAGGACTGGGGTCAAATACATTGGTCGAGCGAAAAGACTCAGAATAAAAACCATTGAGCAAATGCAAATTGAATTCGTCAAAGAACTTAGCAAATTTATGCTTATAGCTCAAAGTGAAATAGTCTTGCCGATCTTGCTGAAACTGTTTGACCCCAAATTGTCTAGAAAGATTAGCTGTCGGCACTCCCAAGAAGCTTTCATTGATAGCTACAGTCAAACGCAGTGTATCGCGAGGAGTGAGCAGATACTCCAAACGGGCGAGCACGTTGATATCAGCGCCACGGTTATTGGCAAAAGTCTTAGTTGGTGGCGCTATGCGAATGCTCGAGCCGCGAAAAGAGCCAGACGAATCAAAGCGCAAGCGATTGAGTCTGCTGGCCGGATTCTGACTAAAGGCCCCGCTAGTGTTGTAATAAATGCTTCCGGCAAGTGGGCCACCGATTTGCTGACCAATCGTAAAATTAGGCTTTGGCAAAATCGGCAGGGTCTTCAAGTGTGCCACTGCCCCTAGTGGCCCACCGCCGTCCTGAGCCTCGTAGCCACCAATATCTATCTGGGCTGATTGTAAGGAGCGCGGGCTAACAGGTTGGGTCTGTTGCAATACACCAGCAGCCTCAGGTATGACCACACCGTCGACAACGTAGTTGATGGCATTGTGTTCGCCCCGCGTAATGATATTGCCATAGCTATCATTCATCACACCGGGAGTACTCTCAAGCAGCTGCTTCAGGTCGTTGCCACTTTTGTACTCTTGTATAAATCGGTGATCGAGATTGGTTTCACTACCAATCTTCTCAGGGTGAATGAGAGAGCGCTTGCCGGTCACGCGCAAAACATCTACGGGCTCAATATCATCTAAGGCTAAACTGAGATCTTGCACTTCGCCGCCGGCTAGCTTCACCGGCTGAGTGTGGGAGAGCATCTCTTTAGCGGAAGTAGTGATATGCCAGTTGCCTGGCTCTATGTTGTTGAAGTGAAAGAGACCATTAGCATCTGATTCGGTTTCAAAACGTTTATGCTCATTGCCATCTTGAGTTAAGACGACTTGAGCATCGGCAATCGGTCGGTTTCCTTCAGACGAAAGCACCTTACCGGTGATCGAAGCCGAATTAATAGACTGCCCGCTAACAGCCTTAACGGCATTCTCAACCTTAGCTTGGGCAGCGGCCTCGCGCTTCTCTAGCAGATCTTTGACTGAGTCGGACTGGGCCCAGGCATGGCCGCCTGTCAGGGCCAGAGAAAAGGCACAGAAAAGACCGAGGCTGAGTCTTCGCCCACTATTACTGTTACTGGTACTGGTACTGGAGCTGCTTGGGCTAATGCTTCCGAAAGACAAAATGGATACCGCCGTTTTCAAAATGGAAATCATTTCCATTTCCAGAAATGTTAGCAGCAATACAGATAAATGGAAATGGTTTCCGTTATAATTTCCCTCATGAACTCAAAACACACCCACTTTGCAGCCGCCGCACTAACTGTGCTTGCCGCGAACCTGCTGGCTATAGCGCCAATTGGCACCCTGGGCACCCCTGCCCTGGCGGAGACCTTTAAGCTTGGCACCCAAGAGTCCAACCACTTAATTCCAGCCGAGCCTCTTGACTGCCCGCAGCCAGTTATTACTGAAGAAATGCTAGAGCAAGGCATCAAAACCAACTGCACAGCTAAATTTGCCATCGCCCCCTCGGGCAAGTCAACAGTCGAGCTGATCTCATCAACGGGCTCAAGTGAAGTCGATGAAATGACCCTAGGCACTCTCCGCACCTGGCGTTTTCGTCCGGCCAGTTTAAGTGGTTCGCCGGTCGCTTCAGTGCGCAAAATTAAAGTCGAATTCGAAGTCGATTAATGTTCGTCAACGAATATTCCATAGCACTGGCTCTCGCACTAATTCCTGGTGTTTTAGCTGGCTTTGTCTTCTGGCCAAGGTTCGGCATAAAGCTCAAGAACAATCAAGTTGGACTCGTGCTTTTGTACGCTTTCTTCAGTACGCTAATGGCCGTGACAACACTGATAATTGCCTTCATCGTCTTAGTCTCACTCACCGTAGGTAGGGTGAGCAGTCAAACCGGAGCAGACACAAGCACTCTAATAGTTACTGCAATTATCGCTTTAGTCGTCCTTATTGTTCTTACAAGGTTCAACGTTTCACTTCTAAACATCTTTGCTTTTCGCTTTCCCAATAGTTTCGAGCTTCCTTCCCAAAAGCGCTCTATCACACTGGCCGCAGCCACCGTAGCGCTGCTTCAAATTGTACTGAGCTGGGTAGCACCGAGACTATGCTCACTAGTGAGCCCTGAAGAGGCACCTTCACAGCAGGCTGATCCCCTGACGCCAGAGCGGATCAACGAAATAAATCGACAACGCGAAAGCGATCGAAGACTCTTCAAAAGTAACTAGATTGCTTCCACATTCAATACCGCAGACGAAAAAGCGTAGGCAAGATTGTTGCAAACTTGTTGCAGATTTCACCAATTCAAGATCATGAGAAACACTGAATACAAGCCACTCTTAGCCATACAAAGTTAGTGCTAGCGATGCATAACTAGTTCTTCAAATTTAAGACAAAATAAGATCTACACCTGACGAAATTAGCTTGCTTAGAAGACATCGTCATGACTAGTTTTAACTGTCACCGTTTTCAAAACAAAACCAAAGAGCACCAAACAAGACCACAGAGTCAGACCAGCGAATCGTCAATGGATAGCAAGAGCACGTTGCTCTTACGACGAACTCGCCGTGACTTGCCCGGAACTTACCCGTAACTTCCTACCATCGAAGAAGAAAGAGAAAACTGCAATGGCTCGCGTTAACGAAGAAGAACAAATTGCCGAACGGTTTAGCATGAACTCTCTGCTCAACAGCGGCATGCATCTACTAACTTTCATGAGCACAACTCTGGCAGCTGCCAGCCTGCTCAGCTACAGCAAGCAGACTTACAATGTAAGCACCACAGCAATGGTAGCTCTGGGCATCGCTTCTTGCCTGCTGGCCATGGCCGTGAGCTGGGCCGCCTACTACGTCTATCGGGCAGAGTGCGACCAGGAATTCAATCACCCCAGCAAGCAAAGCAAGCTCTTTGCCTTGAACGGCCTGGTTGGGGCAGTGCTTGGTTACACTGTCGTATTTACTTGCCTTTGACACTTGAGGACAGGCAAATGTTGCCTCTCCCAATTTCCAATTCTGACACCATAAAAAAATCACTAAGACAGGAACAAAACTATGACAGGCTCAAAAGCCCTGGCATATTGGACCACAACAACCATAGTGCTACTGGCACTGACTATTAGCGCCACCATTTGGCAGCGCAAACGTGACCAGAGCGAGCTGGAGACAGCCGCTCTGACAGACCATCTGCAACATCAACCGCAGAGCATCACTGTGCAACTGCGGCCAGCTCGGTCAGAGGAAACCCTGCGGCTGATCGAGCTAGATCAACAAAAGCGCCCACACCGTATCCGCATTGACTGGAACAACGGCCTGACATGCCTGGTGAACTGCGACGCCAATGGCCGTCCGCAGCAAGCGCTCATCTACCAGCAGAGCAAAGACAGCGACAATTCAATCAGCTCCGAATTATCGAAAGACATTGCCGCTGGTCTCTCCAAGCGGGCCGTTGTGAGGAAAACCAACTTCGACAAAGATGGCCTCACGATCACTGAAGAAACGGTTTTTGACGCCGACCAAACAATCCGAGAGACAGCCACCCGCCTTAAAAGCGGAGACCTCGTGGTAAACGTTTACGGACCATCAAGCAACCTCGAGGCCATCAGAACATACACTCAGAAGAACGGAGAACTGATTGGAGAAAAAGTTTTCGATAGTCAAGGCCGACTGCAGTCGAGCCTAACCAAAGAAGGGAGTAACCGTGTTCGCCGCGATCTCTTCGGCAAAGGTGGCGGACGCACAATCTCTTTTGCCTACGAGGGCGACCGCACAGAGACAGTGATTATCTGGCAAAGTGGCGGTGATCTAATTTCTGAAACTGTCAAAAGTGAGTATTCACGCACGACACGAACAGTTTACGAGAATGGTAAGCCTAGCTACGAATGCCAGAAGTCGTACAACGACAGCATGGTAGTCACTCACTACGACAGTGCCGGCAATAAAAGCTGCAAGCAAGAGTGGAAAAACCTCCCCAAAGACTTGCCAGCTGACCAAGAAGGCCCTGTCAGCGAAGGCTACTATCTAGCTGAAATCGAGGAGCTGAGAGCCGATGCGGCTGGCAATCGACGAGTAATCGCCTTTTATCCAGGAGGAAAGAATCTCAAGTCTGTGCGCACATTCAAATCGTCCGGCTGGCTGCCGCACACCGACAAGGCCTACAAAGTCGATGGCACCCTTGAGTCTTACAGCAGCCAGGACAACGGCTCCTACGATACTACAGACCTCTTTTTAGCCCTCAGCGATGAGGCTAAAGCAGTGCTAGCCAAAGACGACCCCGATGCCGTTGTTGGCGAAGCACTGAAAAAAATTGTTTCTCTCAAACCAAGCCCTACTATCGAATCTTTCAACCCACCGGCAAGAGGATTGGGCCGCAGCCCATTTCTTAAGCTGGACTGATCAGGAGAACGAAGATATGAGCGACGGTCAATTGCCATCAGTCCAAGAGATTCTGCACAGCTCAGGTCTGTTCCAGCGCTGGCAAGGCCCTTTCGGAGCCGTGCCAGTGCAGTTCGTTGGCGAACTGAAGCAAGGGCAGTACGTCTACTTCCGCGCACGGGGAAGCAAGATTGCCATGCAAATCGCCAGCAGCGAAGAGCATTGGCAAAATAGCGACTACCTGGCGGCGTTCGAAGAACCATACTTCGACCCTGAAGGTGGCCCGCTGCAAGCAGGTCTTTGCCCCGGCAACTTCTGCGCCAACAAGATTGTTGCCTGGGTGAAGTGCTTCAGCGCAGCGCTGTGATTGAGCTAATCTAACGACAAGGACGACACACCGGAGTGGGCTAATGCCCACTCCGGTTGCTTGTCTCCGATTCTCTCGCTGGTTATTAAAGGGTCGAAACCAACTACTGAATATAATACTAAACAAATCGCTTAGTCATACCGATGCAGGGAATGGCCACACCGTTGCGCTCTTCGCTTTTGAGGCCGCCAGTGTTCTGCCAACCATACTTGATATAAAAATTCTGTGCCGTCAGCGTGGCATTCAAGTGCGCTTCATCCCAGCCCGCACCCTGCACTTCGTCTTCAACAGCTTGCAAGAGCATGGCACCAATACCACGAGCCTTGAAGTTGGGATGAACGTAGACAGAACAAATTTCATCGTCGTAGCAAGAAGAAAAGCCCACGATTTTATTCTGGCAAACTGCCACAAACATTGTTTCGCCGCCTTCCTCCATGGCCCAGCGATAACGATCAACGTTGCGATTAGCTGACCAGGCCAAAATTTGTTCTGGAGTATAGTCGGGCGCGCAAGTTTTGCGAATGGCCGCCACATGCAAGTCGCGGATCTTCGTCGCATCTTCTACGCGCGCCCGGCGCAACTTTACTTCCATTGCTACTATTTCTCTATGCATTGGCCCACCAAACAACAATATCAATGTTAGCAGGCCAAAGGGTAGCAGGCTCAAGGCCGAAGAGCTAGTCACTAGCCCGGTTTTTGCCCAGATGTATCTTGCTGAGATATCTCTAGCTGATTCAAGTCTTCAAGAATGGCAGCTCTCTCGACTTCCTTCCGCTGCTTGTCTTGCTCCCGAAAAATTTTTAGCCCCTCCAGACTGCGCCGATTTTCATTGGCCATATCTTCAGCCAAAAGCTTTATCTCGATTTCGTCAATCAACTCACTATCTTTGCGAATGGCGCGTTCGGTGGCATCTAATTGTAGTCGTTTGAAATAAACTGCATTTTCAAATCTTTTGCGCTGCTCTTGTGCGGAAGAGTCTGGCGGCTTGACTACAGCCACGGGTGTTAAACCTCGCAACAAGCGGGTTTCGACTCTAGCCCGTGGCTCACTCAAATTATTTTTGCGCCGCTCCATATTTTCGCAATAGCCTGTATAAAGAATATCAACGATTATTATGATGGCGATGGCATACCATGCTCGTCGTAACTTAGTTTCGCTGGTGAATTTAAAAGGTTTGTCGAGTTGCTCTAGAGCCTCGTCTAAATTCACCTTCTTCTCAAATTTTCTAAACATTGCCCCAAGCTCGAGAAACAGCTGCCGACAAAATTCTTGCCAAAAAACTTGCAATCGCGCCTGACCTGCTGCAGTACTTGAATCTTGTGATGGTTCTCCATGTGGTTCTTGTGCGGTTTGTCGTGATGAAGACTGCGGCGGGGTTTTAGCTTGAGATTGCTCCTGTGCTTGACCTTCAGCCTTGGTCTGGTGTGGTGCAGCAGACTCTTTAGCACCATAGGGTATTGGCTCACTAGCTTTAACTTTGGCCTCGAACCAATACTTTTGAATTACTTCTTTGGCCTGATTGATTTGCTTTAAACGCGCTTCTGCAGCGGCTTTATCTTGAGCATTTGTAAAACGATCAGGGTGATATTTTTTGACTAGTTGACGATAGCGAACCTGAACAACTTCCAGTGAGCTGCCAACAGGCAGATCAAGAATTTGATAGGCCGCTGGCAGATTCATGATCATGCGCGGCTCCTCCAGGAACACTGCTCCTGGCTAGATTATAGAGTGGTAAAAAAGAAAATTGCGGAGTGGCAAACGGCCAACAACCTTTTCAATATTACTACTTTATTCTATCCGCGCGCAACATTTTATTGAATATTTTTAGTCAGCTCAAAGGTCAATACATGACAAAAAAGTCGTTGACGCGCTCAGCCATTGCTCTCAAAGCAATATCTTGGGCGCTGTCGACACAATCAAATTGACTATCACCAGAGCCAATGCAAACACTTCCGTAATCTGGGTGCTGCAGCCATAAGCGCACTTCGCCCTCAAAGAGCTCTAGGCGGGCATTCAAATCGAAGCTCTCAAAAACCCGCTGGGCTGCACTCACGGCCACATGCAGACTCTCTGGAGCGAGAGTGCGCTCGACCCAAAGTTTGTTCAATGCGGCAATATCGCCTTTTTGTAAACCATTGACCAACTGACAAGCGAAATCATTTTGCTCAACAGTAAGTCGGCTGGCTGTTTTTAAGATACGCAGTTCAGTGAAAAATCGCGATTGCTTTTGTCTTCGCTCATTGTTCTGAGATAAATTTGCAAGAGCTGGTGCACTATATTTGCTTGACTGAGAGTCTATTGCTTTTAGGGTGGTATCTGTGGGTGTCATCACTAAGTTCTCCGTGTTGAGAACAGTGTATTGTCAATTTGTGACTAAGTTATGACTGCAAAAACTCACTTTGATTGCAAAAACTGATCTAGATCACTATCTTTCAAGTCACCATGAGATGCATATATCAGCTCGCCCTTATTCTTCACCTGATGATACTTAGGATTAAGCGCCATCATCGCTGGTGTTACCGTCACCCTCTTAATGGAACTCACTGTCAGCCTGGGCGTCGGATATCCTTCTTTGACCCAAATGTCGCTGAGCGGAAGGAACTCTGAAACCGGCGCACCGCACATCAGACATATGGTTTTAACAAGTGGCTTAGCCAACACTATATCTTTCGATAGAGCCACTTTTTCATACGAGCTCTCGTCAACTTCTTGACACTTTAGTTCAATACAATCTTTTCCTAAGACTTTCGTCTCACCCAATTTAGTAACTTTGCCATAATGATTCTCGCCAATGCGGCGATTACAGTGGTCTAGCATCAATTCGCCAATAGAGGTTTTATAGTAATTCTGACTCTCTTCATTGAGAAGAACTATTTGCTCATAGTTTGGTGGCGCAATTATATACTTAACAATGCCGGTATCACCGACAACACGATCATTAGTCATAGTGAGCTTAAAGCGCGGGAAACAATCAGTTTTCACCATAATCTCATAGGCCTCGCCTGAGAGCAAAGGCTGTCGAGCGGGCAACTTCATAGTGCTAAATGTGGTGTCATACCTGGCGGGATGACTGCTTAAATATTGCAGCCGATTCTGCGCATCTATGGCTAATTTTGCACTGCCTATGCGGCGATTGAGAACCAACACTCCGCTAGCCGCATCGCTTCGCTGCGGAAACTTTCACAGAATCGCCAGACAAGGCCGGGGCAACGGATACTTCTTCAGCAATTTACCCCAAAGAGCAATGGCCTGGCTCCATTTCTTGTCCTCAGCCAAAATCTCAGCATTATCAAAGATGGATGAATCATCACTTTCGTCAAGGTAAGAACTGCGCCCGTTGACGTCCGAGGGTGTAAAACGAGGCCTTTCTAGTTTAGTTTTTGCCGTTGGTAAAGTGGTCTGGCTTCCCTGCGCTGGAGCAGCTTGAACCAAACCTACTTCTTGCGGCGCAAGCAGTAGCAGAAAGGCTACAACCACGGCCCTTCTCCTAAATTCGAGCAAGAATAAGCTGCGACCGTCAAAAGAAGTAAACATTAACTATTCTCTCCGACAGGCACAGGCCCGGGTCTATATGTCCAATCTAAACATATATCCGCGACACATAGTTTTCTTACCCTCGATTAGCCTATGATGAACTCAGATCGGGCCAACAAGATCGGCTGAGCTCTTAAAATTACAAGTAAGTGCTGCGCTAATCACCTCTTCTGGTGTCCTATAGCGTGGTAAGACATTGAAACCTCACATACTTGCGTTATTAGAATTAGACGAGAACTCCGCCCAGGTAGTAGAAAGCCTGAAGGGCATAGATCGGCGCACCACTGTGTGCAAGAAATTTACTAAGGCAATCGAACTCTTAGAAGAAAAAAGTTGCGCCCTGATAATTTCAGATGTTCACCTAGAAAATGGTGGCAATGTCTTTGACTTTCTCAGATGGGCCAAAGCCAATCCCATGACAAAAGATACCCCCTTTGTGCTTCTCAGTTGCAAGCCCACAAAAATGGCGAAGTACGTAGAAGACGGTGTTCGAACAACAGCCAGGCTGCTCGGTGCTGACCTATTCCTGACCTTCGAAACCTTCGACCCGGTCAGCTTTCGCAACCAAATAGAACCACTCTTACTTGTTGACAGCCAAAAGCAAAAAGCAACCAGAAAGACTGTGG
>CALRJJ020000076.1:0-12014 GCA_943367505.1 Flavobacterium psychrophilum
CTGAGCCATACTGCGGTCGATACGCTTATTCAACTTTTCTAGATCAGCAGCTAAGGTGAGGGTCTCGTCATCACTCAGGGCACCATCTGTTCTGAAGTTTGCCTCTACTGAAGCAATCCGGTCAAATTCTTGCTTAAGAACTGATAACTCCTGAGCATCAAGCTGCCCAGAGCGCTGACCAGCTGCCATTTTATCTGATAGCGATCTTTGCATCTCATCGATACCAGGCATCGCAGCATTACCACTGGTGGCGGTGAATCGCTCCAACTTACTATTGAGACGCTCTAAATCGAGAGCCAGGGAAAGTTGATCTTCAGTAGTGAGAAGGCGTCCTGAGGCTGTCATAAGCGCCTGGCGACTACCAATGCGAGCCAATTCTTGGCGATAAGCATCGGCATCAGCAGACGAGATTCGACCGGCAGATACCAGGTCACTAATGCGTGTAGAAAGCTCACGATTTCGATCGGCAAACTTAAAATCTTCGCCGGTTCTGGCCTTAAGTTGAGATTCAATCGCACTTGATAAGCGATCTAAATCAAGTGCTAGTTCAAGAGTTTGCGTACTGCTCAAAGGCTGGCCAGGAGGATTAACCGACTGGTAAGAACTTTCTTTGGCTGCAATATTAGCTAGCTGACTCCTGAAACTTTGCGCCTCCTGCGGGGTTAGTCGACCACCTTGCAAGGCATCGTTGAGACGAATGGTAACATCGAGTTTCTTGCCACTTATGTCAGTGAGGCCAACACTTGACCGTTCGTGCAGGCTTTTCTCTATGTTGCCCGAGAGAACATCCAGTTCAAGAGTCAAACGAGCTTTTTGGAAGAAAGTAAATTTTCCACTGTTTTTATAACTATCTTCTGCGGTCTTAAGACGAATAAGTTCCTGCTTAAATGGCTCAGCCTCGCTAGCAGTTAGACGCCCAGAAGCAAGCGCATCTGCAAGTTTTTTGTCCAAGTCGGTGCGTCTTTTCTCAACATCTAACGGGGATGGAATTTGATTACCGCCACCACCAAACTGTGCTTGGGCTGCCGGCAAATTTATAACACCGCCGGTTAGTGAGCTGAGCACAGTTACAAGAGCTAAAGAACTAGCCAAAGACCCGATAGAACGCATTAAATCCCCTTTGCAATTACAAAATGCCGACACCGCTTTAGCGTGAAGACCTTGTTATAGCGCAAAAAGTTCCATAAAGCCTTTCTACTGACATGGCAGAAGCTTAGCTTGGCAATTGCATGCAATTAGACGACAAGAAGGGGCCTCTATCCGAGAAGACGAGATATCAAGCCAAAGTATGATTCTAAATCGTCTCTCGATAGTCCCAAACGCGGCCCGGCTTTTTCTTCCTGCACCATGTCGGCAATTGCCTCTTGATTATTGAGAAGGAAAGCAATAAATGATTTCTCTTTTGCACCTGTTGAAGGATCAAGCTTTGCAGCAAGAAGCTCGGTTGACTCAATGAAGCCATTGCCATCTTTATCTAACCGATCAAACGCTTCGTAAGCATAGTCTCGGATGGCCACAATGTCGTGCATTTCCTCACTGTCATCGTCTTGCTCCATCCAGCTACGGTCGTGCTCATTGCTCGTTTCGTTAACCATAAATCTCCCACACTCGCCTCTTGCGTACTATAAAACCGAATCTAACCCAACTAGGCCTCCAACAAGATTTAAACTCCAACAAGTCTTAAATTCCAACAAGTTCTAAATTCCACGGCGACAGTCTGCCAAAACTGTTTAATAAGCAACAGATTAGGGCATGTCTGGCAGCAGAGGTGAGTCTTATGTTACAGAGCAGTCCTGGTTCAGAGCTATTTGGCGCCGATATTCAAACAAATGCTGAAGATTCGGCAAGCAACGAAGTTATTAACAAAGTCTGGCTTGCTGTTGTGGCTGGTCTACTGATTGCTACATCAAATACCTGGCTCTTTCATCCACAACTCAAGCAGTCTACCTACAGCGCGCCTTGGGTTTATCCTGGCCATGAGCCCGGACCGCAAACCCATTCAATTTAAGACTCTACAAACTGATCAGATCTTTATCAAGCTAAAGATAGAGCGAAACAGCAGATAAGCAAAGGTTGCTGAACATGGAATTGTAAGCAACCAAGCCCAAGCCATTTCACGCGCAACTAGCCAATGAACACCTTTACGCCTATTTGCATAGCCCACCCCCATAACGGTCGAAGCTATCACCTGCGAGGCCGAGACGGGTCCACCCGTAACTGAGCCAACGAAAACTACTACAGCAGAGGCGAACTCTGTGACAAAGCCGTGTACTGGTCGCTGTTTGAATATACCAAAGCCAACACGCTTAAGAATACCTGGAGCCATGCATATCACTCCCACTGTCATAAATAGCCCCACCGTTACTCTTACCCAAAAGGGAATAGAATCACTTGAAGTCAAAGGATTTTGCCGCCCAAATAAGCCCGCCGCACTCATGGCCATTACAACTACGCCCATAACCTTTTGGGTATCATTCGCCCCATGACCAAAAGCGAGCACGGGCAAAACAAACCACTGACAAGCCTTGAGAGTATTGTTCACTTTGTTAGTTGCCCTTGCTAGCAAAAACTGAAGCAAATGCAACGTAAAGTAGCCCGCGACAAAACCAATCAACGGCGATAGAAACAGTGTAGCAATAACTTTGCAAACTCCAGTTGGATGAATAAGAGCATTAAAGCTTCCCCAGACAATGTATTCAAAGCTCCCAGTCGAAGCGAAAATTGCACCAATCAAGCCACCAACAAGAGCATGGGTAGAGCTGGAGGGCACCTTGAGCAAGCGAGTGAGAAAATTCCACAAGACGGCAGCCAACAATGCACAGGCGAGTACACAGAGAAAAGCCTCACTGCGAGGATAGTTAGTAATTCCAGAAATGGCCGAAGCGACTTGCGAACCGCCAAATAGAGCTCCCAGAAACTCAAAAATTGCTGTTAAAAAAACTCCCTGCCACAGGCCAATAGAGCGTGAGGCGATAGGACTGGCGGCCACCGAGCTACCATCCTGAAAGCCGTTTGTAAAAGCAAACAAACAACCCAGAAGTAGCACCATAGCAAAGTAGATATTAATTGTCATTGACTGGCTATCTTGGCTGTAATTAGCTGATTTTGACTATGACGTGATGCAATTTTTCCGCCACCATATCTATCCGAGAAGCGGTTTGCACCATGGTTCTATAAACTTCAAGAGTCCTCAAAATTGTTTTGAAATCGTTCAATTCGAACAGTTCTCGCATAGCCTGACGATAGACTTTTTCGAAGCGATTCTCTGACTTACGGGCGAGGTTGGCTTGGGCTGAGGCCTCAGTCAAATTAGTATTGAGATTTCGGAAAGAGTTATAGAGACAGCGACTGCCCTCAACTAAATTGCGGGCCATCTCCGACAAACTGGCATCACGCGGACAGTAATTGAGAGCCTCCACTTCGCGGGCGCTGTTCTTGGCGCTGTTAAGCACTTCATCAAGCCGAACTGAGAGATCGTAGATATCTTCGCGATCAAAAGGAGTGACAAAGGATTCTGCCAACTTTCGCTGCAACGAGGCCTTAATCTCATCGCCTTGATGCTCTAAATCGCGCACTACCTGACAGCGCTCGGCAGCACCGGTGCTGAGCCAAGCTTCAAGCCCTTCCACTCCCCTGAGGGTAGTGTCTGCTTGAGCCACGAGTAGGGCATAAAAATCGATTCTAGGAGAAAAGAAACGTGTCAGGCCAGGCAGTATTACACGCTTCCATACCGGCTTCTTAGAAAACGCTTCCATTTAAGTTCTCGACTTGAGCCAATGCTTGTTTGACCTCAAAGAGGAAGTCCTCGGCATCGATTCTGCTTTCCTTCCCATCTACCAATTTAAGCCGGGCAATTATCTCATCGTTGCCAGTGAATTGCCAGCGCCCTCGACCATTTTCCATGGTCGTCAGGCTCTTAGCTAAATCGGCCAAATCTAACCGTTTAGCTAATGGTCGGGAAACGAAATCAACCCAAGTTTCATAGCGATAATAGAGTTCATAGTGTCCGCCGCGCATAACAAGCACGCGCATGCGCTGGCTGCGATTATGCAAAGCCATAGGATGAAGCACCGATGAAATCCAGCTAGGACAGTGCTCTCTGGTTATATAGGGAAATCTGTCGTCATGCACTCTCACGACCAATAAATCAAGCTCGGGGAATTCTTCTAGGGTTAGCAGTCCGGAAGCAATAGCATTCTCGGTGGTATCGAGAAATTGATCTTCTTCCTGCCAATAACGTCTGAGATTGTCGATTTTTTGAATGATATTGGGTAAACGAACCAACAATTCCTCATACAAAATGGCTGTAACTTCAGGATAGGGTCGAGCAAAAACACTTTGATTTAGCGGTGACAGCTCAGGATTAGACCAGGCAGACAAAACGAAGCAAACCTTCGCTGATTCGCGGTCAGTGAAGGTGCCGAAATCACCGGCTCTAGCAATATCCACCAAGGTAGATTGTTCTTCCATGGCTTTCTGCGGATTTAGCAAACAGTAAAGCGAGACCAAACCATCTTCATCAAAATGGTTGTTTGATACCACATCACAATTGGCTGGCAAAGCCGAACCAGGGTTACTTAGGTAGCGATAAACAATCTCGGCTGAGAGATCAGCCTTAAACTCTACCGGAGTATCACTACAGGGCCAATGCGAAAGGGTCAGCACTGTTGAATCAGTTGCCTTACCATCAACGATTACATTGGGTAGGTTCGCCAATCTGTGATAGGGAACATATCGCACGCGCTAAGACACCATGATTCCAAAATTCCGTCAGCCCTTTACCAGCTTAGCAAAAAGAGCTGACCCCGGGACCCGATAGTCAACCCAGCCAGATAAGTTTTAGAAACGGATAAAAATAACAAAAACGATCTTAGAAAAATCAACTAAGCCTGGTTCGCCCAAACAGATTTTCAAGCCAATCACGCAAGGCCCTTGCCCAATCAGAAGAGCGAAAAGCTTGACGCTCCTCCATGCGGATATAGGCTTTCTCAATCATCATGTTGTATGGAGCCAATGCATGAGCCATTTCATATGCCTTTAGGGCTTCTTTGTAATTACGCCCATAGTTCTCTTGCAACTGACCGTATAGATATAGTCCATCGATCGACTTGGGTTCGCTATCTAAAAGCTTATCCACCTCTGCCTTAGCTAGCTTGGCTTTGCCTTGTTTGTAGAACATGGTGGCAAGATAGTAGTGAAAAGCAGGCCGGACCATGATTTTTTCCTTTTTCAACTGTTCATAGAATTGAGCAAGCTGCTGTTCAATATCATTACTTGTTAGGTGCCCTACGATTTCGCTGAGCACCTCAGCGGAGACTAGCGTACCGCCAATAACATGGGCTTCTTTACCAAGAAAATATAATCCCGGTTGGAGAGCTTCATGATAGCGACCATCCCAAAACAGACAGCGCAAGTAATATTCAGCCGAACGGTCTAAGGCTGGCGACTGTTTAAACAGTTTTCCTAGAGGTTCAATGGCTTCAGTAAATTTCCCCATATTCATCAGTGCCATACCTTTCACCTGAAGAGAGAGGTAGTAGTCTGGATAGCGAGCAAGGTCTTCATTAGCCAAGCGCAGAGCAAGATCAGGAGCGTTTACTACATATAGCTCGGCCAGTTCAACGGGCAGATGCTTTACTTTGTATCCAGATTTGTAGGCGCGATTGAGCACAGCCTGAGCCTCAGACCAGTGTCTGTGTTCTTTGAAGTTTCTGCCCATGTAGAACAATATTTCGGGCGAATCGGGAAAGCGCTTGAGTGCCTTCTCAAGCAGCTCTGTAGCAGCAGCGGAATCGCCTCTCGCAAGAATATGATTCATTATCCCTGCGGTGGCTCGGGGATCTTTAGGTCCCAATTTATCGGCTAGTTCAAATTCGGCCATGGCCTGCTCAGGTAAACCAACCTCATCGAGAACCAGTCCGTAGTAAAGGTGTACCTTGTAATTGTTGGGATACTTAGTTGCTAAGGCCTCTAATTCAGTTTGCGATGCCTCAGTGAGCTTGCGACTATCCAATTCAGCTTGAATACGCCGGAGAGATTTACCGACGACCTCCCCGCCAGGCAATTGATCGTCTGGCAGTTCATCTTTTCGCACTGGAGGACTGTCAACTTTAGTCTCAGACAAAAGGGTAGCTTCAGTTGCGGCTTGAGCTTGAGCCACCCAAGAAAATTGCAAAATCAGGACCATAGCTACTGACAGCGCTGGAACAGTGATGTCACTGGCGACGGCAAAACGATTATGTCTTATCACAAGGTAGTCCTTTCAATTTAGTGTTTAAGCTCTCAATCTTTAGCTGACATTTTCAAGTTTTCACTTCAGACTTCAGGCTGCAAACTTTCAGTCATATTCTACCTCACGCACCGAGCAGATTAATTCTCGCTAAGGGGAAATAACACATCCAAGTAAAGGGATTTAAAGATACAGAGGAAGGGGAATAAGGCTAATAGGAAATGTGTGGCACTCAGCTGTAACCAGCAGCCACCTATTAGTAAGCAAGATTATCCAAATTCGACAAAATCGAGGAATCCAGCGTTATTTGCATCTTCCCGGGGGGGAATCGCGGTTATGAAGGCAAAAAGGAAGAGCACCGGCGGCCAGATCGCTGAATTAGCCCCAGCTCTGCTAATTCTTTTCATTGTTATCCTATTTCCGATGGTCGACATCATGTATCTCGGAATTGGTTATTGTGCCGGCTGGTATCTCAATCAGATGACAGTGAGAGCCTGCTCTACAGTGAAAAAGGCTCAGTACCCTGCCGCTGAGGCGAACATGAAAACCGCATGGGAAAGCAGTGGATTGGCTCTGTTCACTCGTGCTGGAGTGGTGCAAAACAAAGCAAGCAATGTTCCCTACGGATCGTCAATAGACCGTGAAACCGGCAAACCGATGGAAATGGTTCAAGTCGATACTCAAGTAGCTATTACTCCTTTCTTATCTCTTGGTGGCGTTCCGTTCATGGCTGCTATGAACATCGATGGGCTAACACGGCCAATAATCTTTAGATATGTAGATAAGCGACCACTAGAAGAGAGCGAAGAAAATTAGGGTGCCCTCTGGCATGCAAGCGGAGATAAGGCTTTTGAAAGCATTCGATACGAATAGAAGAACAAAACATGGCAGCAGCCTGATTGAAACAGTTGTTGGTAGTATTTTCATTGTCATAATTGCGTTGTTTCTAGTTGACGTTGCAGCAATCGTAATCTGTCAAACACAAAACGATGCTCTGGCAAAACACTGTGCAAGAGCCGCATCTAATTTCCCCAACAAGACAGTGGCTGACCAAGCATTACAGAAGTCAGCGGTAGACGATGTAATTAATCAGTTTAAGGCCAGCAATGGTGGTTCAAAAATTTGCGTGTATCTCGATAACGTCGTACAAAGTCCGTTGAACTCAGCGCAGGTCCTTGTGGTTACCAGAGTAGAATGCAACTTCCCAGTTCCCATTCCACTAGTCGGCACTTCCTATATCACAATGAAATCAGAAGCTACCGAACCGGTGGTAGCTGATGTGATTCCACCAATTTAACCAGGCGTTTTTTGCAAAGACGTATACTTGGGAATCAAAACTACTGGCACATTTTCGATAGATTCATCTACGGGATCCTTGACAGTCACTGTCGTTTTGGGATCAGCCGTAATCGTAATTTGAGTGAGCTTTTTTATATCAGTCTGAGCCGGATCGTAAATTACAACGCCCCCATAGGGCTTACGCAGTGCCACCTCACAACGACTAACGCCTTTAGACAGACGTAAAGCCTTGCGAATGTTGACAATACAACGGCCGCAACTAACTCCTTCTAAACGAAAGTCGAAGCGATGAACCTGCGTTTTGACCGCAGACTTAGTAACCTTGCTTGTTGCCTTGTCTTGATTGCGAGGTGCTAATGCCGGTGCGGCCTCTAATCTAGTGCCCAGCGACAAATTTAAGAAAGCTGATGCAAGAAGTGCCGAGACGAAAAATTTGCGCAAGATTGTCATTGTCACTCCCTCCCAAATAAAAATTTCAGACTAAGTCGAAATGCGAGATACTACACTTTATATCAGATCACTGCAGCATGCCATCAGGTCACAAAAGGTTTCTTTTGCCGTCAGAAAAAACAATCAATTCACTCATAGGCTGGTTGCTCTATCCTTTCGGCGATCTTATCGGACAATTATTGCTTGGCAAATTTGAACCAAGTCGAATATTGACTATGACCCTAGTTGGTGGGCTGCTCTACCGCTTTGAAATACCGGCCTGGTTCAAAATGCTTGACAGTATTAGCATCCATGGCAAACAGCTTAACTGGATTGGTCGCACCATCGGCGCAATGCTCTACTTCAATCCACTCTGGATCGGCCGCCATGTGTTTTTCATTTATCTTGCCACTCATCAATTTCAAGTGGGCAATGACATGCACAGTATATTATCGGTAATTTCAGACTGTCTTCTCGTAGGCTTCAAGTCATTCTTGGCTAACTTGCCAATTTCGATTGTTGGCAACTTGATCATTCAAACCAAGCTACCAGTAAAGTATCGGTTTGCTGGATCAGCCACTCTCAGCGCAATATTCGCGATCAGCTATGCTATCGAATATCTACTTTTTCGTTGACTGGAGTAGAGCTCGGCCAATGCTCTCAACATAATCAGGACGCAAGACACCGACTTCAGTAATTATGCCGCTAATTAGCTGGGCCGGGGTAACATCAAAACCAGGATTAAAGGCTTGGGCCCCTGGCACAGTAGTTGGCGCACCATAGATGGTGAGAACTTCACCTTGATCGCGCTCCTCTATAGGAATAGTTTTTCCATCTACCAAATTGCTATCAAAGGTAGAACGTGGAGCAGCGATATAAAAAGGAATTTTGTGATAGTGGGCAAGAACCGCTAAATTGTAAGTACCGATTTTATTGGCGCTGTCTCCATTTAAGGCAATTCTATCGGCGCCAGTTATGACCATATCAATTTGGCCCTTACTCATCAAATGCCCCGACATCGAATCGCAAATTAAAGTAGATGGCACCTGGTCTTGAGCAAGTTCCCACATGGTCAACTTGGCTCCCTGATTACGTGGCCTGGTTTCATCAACGTACACTGAAATATTCTTGCAGTTAAAATGAGCTGCTCTTATGACACCAAGTGCAGTTCCATAGCCGCAGGCAGCAAGGCCACCGGCATTGCAGTGAGTTATTAAGCGTGCACCGTTTGGTACCAGTTCAGAACCATACTGACTAATTGCCAGATTGGCACTAAGATGCTCACTGAGTATAGCTTCTGCTTCAAGATAAGCCTGACTGGCCGTCTCAGCGCAAGAAAGGCCACTACCAAAAGCAGCCTCAACAACCTTTGCCATGCGCTTTGTTGCCCAAACCAAGTTGACAGCAGTTGGCCTGGTTTGATTGAGTTCTTCTACAGACAGAGAGAACTCTTTTAAAAACGCTTGTGCACGAGGCAGCTGAACTTGCTCTTTGTGCTTTGCTGCAGAAGCCAGACGACGGGCCTCGAAAGCAAGACCGAAAGCAGCTGCTACACCGATAGAAGGGGCACCGCGAACCACCATATCTTTAATAGCAAAAACCATTTGCTCGAGGCTAGTAGCATCAAAGTAGCAAAGCTCTGCTGGCAATTTGCGCTGGTCGACTAATAGCAGTCGCTCTCCTTCGACTTTTATTGGCAAGACACCCGGCAGAAAAGACATAGTGAGTGAAGCAGACATATAATAGACCTAACTGACTGATACCTAAATTATAGAGACATGGCAGACCTATTGCGAAAGCAGTTAAATTTAGAAGCGCTCATCCACAACAAGGCAATGTGTGGAATTTCTGTTGGCCTTTTGCTAGCTCTAGTTGTGGCCATAGCTCTAGTTGGACCGGCTAGAACCCAGCAAGTCAGCTCTAATAGATTATCTCTAGGACCACAAGCTAAAGTTCAAACCCCACTCAGCCTAGCTATCAATCCACCGAGCGAGTATGACTTTCACTCCCGCAATGACATAGAAAGTTTGAGAAAGTCAATTGCCAATCAACACACAGAACTGCTGCTTTATCAATACACACCAATGCCGGCAATCTTTAGCCAGATAGAAGATGGTAAGCCCTGGTGGGGCTTAGACGGGCAAGTATTCTATGACTCTGGTAGTCGCAGCATCGACGGCCTTTCTGAAGAATCTCGCTTCATCAATAACCCCTTCATGCTCGTTTGCGCCAATATGATTCTCTCTGGCTACCAATACGAAGCCGGCAAATTTCCGACAAAAGAAGATCTCGCTCTCAGTGGCTTACCCCTCGAATGCGCTCCTAGTCAGGCTGTCATCTACCCCCGTGAGTCGAGAGAAGAGATTACCTACAACGTCACGGCTTTCATGCAAGCCAGTGCAAAAATCGTAGATTTGCCTGAACGGCTTGGCAATGCGCCATTCGATGTGGTGGCATATAACGCTCGCGACTTTGGCTTTAATTATCTTGCCATCTCACCGCGCTATTCTCAAAATATCGCTAGAACCCATGATCGCCCAATTGAAATTTCACAGTACATCCATTGTGGCGGCTCCTGCGGCTACAACGGCGGCTGCAATAACATGAGCCCATACATTGAAGGTCTTCACCAACTTTCTTTGAAAAACCTTCCAGCTCAAGCCTGTGTCTATCTCTGGCGAGCCAGACCGACCTCGGTAGAGCAGCCACCCGACTTTCTAGTACAGCTCAACTTCATCTAGCTCTCTGATTGCTGTCAATTGAAAGATAAGAACAAAGGGCCCAAGCATTGCGCTAGAGCCCTTTATTGATTGCTTGTACTTTATACAGCCCTATTTGCTAGGGTTGCGTTGCTTGAGAAATTCAGGAATGTCGAGAATATCACTAGCCATTTTCTTGAGCTCATTGCTCTGACTTTGCTGAGCTTGTTGTTGCTGTTGTTGCACTTGCTGAGCTGGTCGAGCTTGTTGCTCAACACGCTGCTGTTGCTGACTAGCATTTGCTTGCGTAGGTCTTGCTTTTGGCTGAGACTGAACAAGCATGTCGAAACCAGTAGCAATAACTGTAATCAACACTTCACCATGGAGGCGATCATCGAGCACCGCGCCAAAGATGATGTTGGCTTCGTCGGAAACAGCTGAATAAATAACGTTTGCTGCTTCTTGAACTTCATGCAGAGTCAAGTCAGGGCCACCGGTGACATTGAATATGACACCAGAAGCTCCATCGATTGTAGTCTCGAGCAAGGGGCTATTAATAGCATTGCGAGCAGCTTCAACAGCTCTACCCTCGCCGGTTGCACGACCAACACCCATCAGTGCTGAGCCGGCAGTCTGCATAACAGCTTTGACGTCAGCAAAGTCAACGTTGATCAAACCAGGCACGGTAATGATGTCAGAGATACCTTGCACACCTTGCATCAAGACTTTATCGGCTTCGACAAAGGCTTCTTGCATAGATGCTCTATGGTCTACGACTTCAAGCAAGCGTTGGTTAGGGATGACAATCAAAGTATCAACCCGGGAACGAATTTCATTAATGCCATTTTCAGCTTGGTTGCTGCGACGCTTTCCTTCAAAAAGGAATGGTCGAGAAACAACACCAACTGTAAGAGCGCCCATTTCTTTGGCAACTTCAGCCACAATCGGAGCAGCACCAGTACCGGTACCACCACCCATGCCAGCTGCTATGAAAACCATATCGGCACCTTGAAGGGCCTGAGCGATTTCTTCGCGGCTCTCTTCAGCTGCTTTCTGACCGATGCTAGGGTTGCCACCAGCACCTAGGCCGCGGGTGAGCTTAGAGCCTATCTGCAAACGATTTTTGGCCGCGGCCAAATCGAGAGCCTGAGCATCAGTGTTACAAGACCAGAATTCCACTCCATTCAAGCCTGCTGCAATCATTCGATTAACAGCATTGGAGCCGGCACCACCAACACCAACAACTTTAATGCTGGCCTTCATTTCGAAGCTTTTGGCAGCTTTCTCATCAATTTTAGCTCGCTCAAGCACAGCCTTTAGACCTCTTCAAACTAATACGACAAATTGGCTAATCAGAA
>CALRJJ020000077.1:0-11954 GCA_943367505.1 Flavobacterium psychrophilum
ATGCAATGCATGAGTGTTTACGCGCAAGAAGTAAATGCTGCCGATCGAATAACTGTTGTTGTCGACGGAGACCGCTCAAAGCAGCTTCATCTCCCCCTTTACGAGTGGTATCCGAAGGACAAAGAAGCAATTGGAATGCTGCTGGCCATTCATGGATTAACGTTGCATGGAAACACTTATGAAGTGATTGGAAAGGCCTTTGCCGCCGAGGGCTTTTATGCTTGTGCGCCCGATATGCGTGGCTTCGGCCGATGCTATACCGATGACAAGCAGGTTTTCGCCGTTGGTGGTGTGAGCAAACAGAGCGTTGACTATGATGGTTCATACGCCGATATCGTTGCCCTGGCACAGTCTCTGAAGCGCGACCATCCAAAGTTGCCTTTGTTTGTCATGGGGGAGAGTTTGGGCACCAGTATGTGCGTAAAGCTGGCGGCGGAGCATCCTGAACTGGTAAGCGGGCTGCTTATGTCGGGGCCGACTGTGAAGATCAACCCGCTTATGGTGCTGCATCCTGACAATGTCTTGGCTGCTGGTTGGGCATTGTTCTTTCACCCTCGCTTCCGGATGTCGACAACTAGTTTTGTCAAAAACTTGGTATCGAATGATGCTGATATCGTCGATGAGTTGTTGCGCGATCCACTTTGTCGAAAAGGGCTGACTATTGCCGAGTTGCTCAAAACAAAACGTTTTGTCAGTCGAACACTTCCCAACGCCGCTAAGATCCGGGAGGAGCTTCCTGTCTTAGTGGTTCAAGGCAGTGAGGATAAATGCATGGTGCCGCGGGCGGTTACCAAGTTGGTTTGCAATATTCCCTCTTCTAATCAAACGATCCGATGGCTTCATGCTCATGGGCATTTGCTTTTCGAGACCCGCTTTTTGAGGCCGGCTACTCTTGATTCAATTGATATTTGGGTGCGCGCAAATAGCCCTGCGCGTGAAAATGAGATAGCCGAAATTAAGACCGAGATTTTGCAACTGGGCGGTAAGGAACCCCGGCATTGAGATTCTAAGATACTGGCCAAGCAATGAGGTCAAAATGACTCAAAGTTCAAATGAACAGGAAGTACCGGAACTAAAAGGGGCAGCTTTTCTGGCTGAATGCAAGAAGGCTTTGCTCTGTTATCCTTCTACGGTGCGGGTGCTGATACTCAGCCCGTCGAAGTTTTTCCAATCCCCAGCGTTTGAAGAGCCACCAGAGTACAGACTGGCGCAAGCTACCACTTTTCTAGTCGTGACAGCAGTGATTGCGACACTCGCCGATTACTTTTCAAATTACAGCGGCTCAATCAGTTACTACTTTCTCCAATTAGTACAGAAGGTATTTATGCTCATTGGGTGGAACTACCTGTTCGCCATGGTTATGCACGTTTTGCTTAAGATGTTCCGGAGCAAGGGCGCTTTCATCGATACTCTAGTGTGCGCCAACTATTGCAGTGCGCAATTCATTGTGGTTGGGCTTGGCGAAATGATCAAGGCCGCTATGGGGGTGATAATACCTTACGGCGATTCGAGTGAATCGATACTGCAATGGTTTGCTTATAGCTGCGTCGCTCCTGGAATAACAACAATTTCGATGCTCTTGCCTCTATACGGCTGCTTTATTTTTGTCCGCGGTATTCAAGCTTTGCATAAAATGTCGAGGACCAGGACTTCAATAGCCGTCTATGGTCCGGTGATTTTGTTCTTTCTTCCGGCAGTTATTGGCGCAGTTATAGTTGCTCTGGTTCTTGGGATGCTGACTCGTCATTGAGTGGTTCGATTAAGCATTAGGTACTTGAGTTAAATACTATATTTGCGAAACATTGGTCGGCCGGAATAGCGCAGTACTATTGAGTGCTCAGTCGACAACTGGGGCCCTGGCGAGAGAAAGCTCTAGCATGGATATTGGTTATCTTCTAGAGCTGGCTGAAGCATGCTATATAGTCTTCCTGTATGAAACCGACTGAATTAAGAAAATTCCGCTGTCCAGCGGGCTACAATTTAGCGATGCTCAAACTGCGGATAGTGCACAAAATCCTAGCTCTGGCTTTGCTTCCGCTGGTATTCAATACCGTCTGGATAGCCTTATTCTCTTCGGCTCTTGCCCGGGCCAGTGAGCTGATGGCAACTGAGCACCATCAAACGGTTATTCTCACTCACCTGAACCAGGCGACAGTGCTATTCGCAAGTTCCTTCGGTCAGTTGGCAAGCTTTGCCTCCAATGGCAATCAGCTTCACCGTACCCGTTCACAGGAACTCCAGAGCAAAGTCGACAAGGAGATCCTCACGCTGAGAACGCTCTCTCCGGCCGATACAAAATGCATCAGTTACTGGACGAACTGAGCGCCACCAGTGACGAAGACAAGCACGCTCTGGAAGCGCTGGCCAATCAAGCCGAGCCGGATGACTTACTGGCACGAGTCAAGAAATTGCGAAATTTGATCAAACAAGCCGGCCTGAAAAACAAGATCATGCTGTCGATTATGGACGAGAAACAGGCGGAACTTGAGCAAATCAGACGCAGTGAAGAACAGGCGGAGAATAATGTGCGCACTATTGTGATAGGCGGGCTCATTTCAAACTTTGTCCTGGCTGCAATCCTAATTCTTTTAATTGTCAAAGACGTGACAGGACGGCTGCGCCAACTGGTGGACAATGCGCACCTGTTGCCGAAGAATGTTCCCTTGACAAGGAGGGTCGGCGGACAGGACGAACTGGCCGAACTCGACGATGAATTGCATGCGGCCAATATGCAACTGATAGAGTCGGCCGAGTATCGCCGAGGACTGATGCAGATGATGGCTCATGATCTAAAAAGTCCTCTGGCTGCCAGCATGGTATCGCTTGAGCTGTTGGAACAAAATAAGAGCGAGTTCTCCGCCGTCGGCGAAAAACAGCTTGGTTTGATCGCCAACAATCTCAAAACCTCATTAGCGCTGGTCAATGATTTACTACTGCTGGACAGCCTTGAGGTCGGCCACCTAGTTGTGGATGCCGGACCCGAGAATCTGCGCGAACTGATTGATACCGCGGCCATGGCCGTCTGCAATTTAGCTCTGATAAAAAATACTGCAATTAAAAATGAAGCCGCTAGAGAGTATGTAAATGTCGACCGCAATCGTATCCTCCAGGTGGTAACCAATCTCCTTTCAAACGCCATTAAGTTTTCTCCTTCAGGATCATCGATCAGAGTGATAACCACAAAACACAATGGCCTGATTAAAGTCGCGGTGATTGATCAGGGTCCAGGGCTATCGGCAGCAGAGTCGAGTAAGCTTTTCCAGAAGTTTCAGCAGACAAAAGAAGGTAAAAAAGCCGGCGGGACTGGCTTAGGTCTGGCTATCACAAAACTCATAGTCGAGTCGCATGGTGGCACAGTTGGTGTCAATAGTGAGCCAGGTAGTGGTGCTGAGTTTTGGTTTACGCTGCCCACTGAGTAGCAGGTCAAATACAGGATTAAGCAGTGCTTGCGTGGTTATTGCTCAGTCTCTACTACATAGCCCGAGCCAACTACTGTTTTGATAAAGTCCTTCTGACCAATTTTGGAGAGCTTTCCTCGGAGATTACTCATCCATACTTTGACGGTTTCGACTGAAACATCGGCATCGGACGGCCAGATGGCATTGAATAAACGCTGACCTGTGTAAGGTCTGTTTGGATGCCTCATGAGAAATTCGAGCAGCATGGCTTCTTTGGGCGTCAGTTGAATTTTCTTGTCGTTAGCGGAAGCAATTCTCTCTTGCGGAAGAAGAACCATCTGATTTACTTTTAGCTCGTCTTTGATCACTTTGAGCGACCGCCTGGTGACGCTGCGCATGCGAGCAAGAAGCTCGCGTATCTCAAAGGGCTTCACTAGGTAATCGTCACCGCCGGCATCAAGGGCGTCTTCTTTCTTACTTATATCGCTTTCGGATGTAAGAAAGATGATGTAACTCAGTCCATTTGCCTCACGAAATTGACGGCAAACGGACAAACCGTTCATTCCAGGCAGGTTCCAGTCAAGCAAAATCAATCCATACTCAAAGTTGGTAAGCAGCTGTATTGCATCTTCACCGCTGGTGGCCACCTCCACTGTGAGCCCCTGACTAAGCAGAGAGTCTTTTAGAGCCTCCCCGAGCGCCAAATCATCATCAACAATTAGAACTTTCATCAAATACCAGAGACTGTGTCATTCTCTCGCCCGCCCGGTATTTTAAGACAACTGCCTGGCAATTTGCAAAACGCCCAAATAGATACGGTCTCGGGCTTTACCTCGATTTTACCCATAGGCAAGTACTTTCAATGCACCCCCGAAGGAGCAACGAAAATGGACAGTGCAATTAAAGATGCCACAAATACTCCGCCCCAGGCTGAGCAGATTGGCAGAGCAATTGATAGGTTTGAACAAAGTAGTGCTTTTGCCGCCGGCACTTTGACCTCAAAAGCAACCTCGACAATCGATACGAAGGCGCTGGAAAGCAAGGGGACGCTTCCGACTCTGAACATTGACAGTGGCACTGCGATCTGTGACACAACCTACACAAAGGCTGACTGGGACAAGGAGCAGCTTAGTGTGTCAAAATCTCTGGCGAAAGTTGATGAAATACTTGCTCGCCGTGATCTTGAAGGCTTCAAAGGCTATTTTGCCGATCCAAAGCTTTCTCCTGAAGTAAGGGAGAAGTTTCTGGAAAAGCACGGCCTCGACAAAATCGAGCGAGCATTCGGTAATGATTCAACTATTTTTCCCTCTGATACCGATGTGCAAGACGCCATGCAGTACGTCAAGTTTGGCAGAAATGATATCCTCACGAAAATTGATCGCCAGAGAACATTATGGGGTCTAGACAGGTCCGGCCTGGTAAGCGCGTTGAGAGAAACGAGCCCGGAGGAACAAGCCAAATTCAATAGCGGCAAGAACATAGTCAACTCGGGGCACCCCGCCATTACCAACGAACAGATAAAAGCTGTGAATTTCTACCACGAGGTTCACTACGCTCTAGAAAGAGCGTCCGGCTATAAAAACTGGGATTCCGGGACAGTTGACAGGAAAGAAGTTGAGTACTGGGAACGCTTGATCAAAAAGCCGCCCACACCCGACAAAGACCCTCTCGATCTTTGTCAGTTGCAAAAGACGGCAGTCAAAGCTAGTCAACAGCGAATCTTTGAGGAACAGGTTCAAAAGGAACAAGAGCGGCTGGATGAGCAAGATAGACTTGATGACGTGCGCCAACGGCTTCTTGATAATATTCCGGAGCTGGTTAAACGCGCGGCGGCTGAAGGATTCCGGAGTGTGGTGGTTCTGGATCTGGATGACACCAGAAACTACGACTCAATGAGCTACCCTATGCGTCGGGTGCCAGACTGGCAAACCCGCGGCGACTACTACAGTTCCAGAGAAGAGGAAGCGGGAAGTATGGAGCCGCCAAAAGCGGAGCTGAGTGAATGGCAAAAAACTGTCTACGATCAAATCAAAGCCTATGGTTTGGAGCCGTCTATTGAGCTCGGGCAGGATAGGAGCATTCCCAGATATGATAGTCCCTTTGCCGGATATGGCTCACAGAGCGGTTATCGTTGGCAACTCATTGCCCGCTGGTAGTTCTCCTTTCACGCTGTAGTCACGGCTTGGTCACGCATCCGTCACCAGTCGGTTCGAGCTTGGCACTATTGTAATTGCATGGGGCGCAGGCAATTTCTTTTGAGGTTTAACCAATGCTAGGAAAGTTTGAAAGCAACGATGGTTCAAGCGTTACTACCAATCAGTCTCGCCAGTCTTCCTCGCGGCTATTCGAAGAATATGCTCAAGAATTTCGACCAGTACGTCCTCCGAGCTATAACTTTCCCGCTGCCGATGGCGCTCACTCTGGTGCTACCTCAGAGCGCAAGGCTGATATTGTCGCCAAGATAAGAGAGAACCTTGAGCCATGCAGTGTAATATTCGCACTTGATGCTGCTAAAGCCCTGGACGAGAAAAACCTTCCAGAAGCCCAAAGATTACTAAGTGAGTGCGGCCTGGGTAATCCAGCGATCTTGCAAGACTTGAAAGCCGTTCAGGATTTCGCATTAGAGGTTGATGATTTCGACAACAAAAATGAGGGTCTGAACCTCAATCTAAAATGGAAGCTTGACTCTTCGAATGTCTACAATCTCAATGGTATGGAAATAGGCGAAGCTAACTGGTAATTTGGGCAGCTGAACGGGCTCATCAAATGGGGCAAGGTCATAACACCTCCACAGCACAATGCGGTACAAAAACGAACAGTGCTATTTTGTAGTCATTAAGTCCTATCGACGCGTCTCTAGTCCTTGTGTTTGGAATTTGAATCCTTATTCTTCTGCCAAAAGAGTTTGTTGCACTCAGGTGGGGTAAACATCGAAGCGCGGGCGACAACCGGATCTAGCTCGGCTGCCCTCTTTTTGGCACGCGACGCCTCAGACCCTTTGCCCAGCCGCTCCAGTAAAACAACATAACGCATATAACAGTTAGAGAGATCGTTTTTATCTTTGCATACCGCTTCCTGCATTTTAATTTCGCTCTTCATGGCTTCTAAAGCCTGCTCATGTTTGCCTTCAATTTCGTAAACCCTGGCAAGTCTTTCGCCATCACCTGGCTCTTGACTGCGAAGGTGTATTACCTCAAGAAGGGCATGTTCTGCTTGCAGATATTTGCCATGCTGTTCGTAAAACCTTTCAAGATCATCCCAGTCACTAGCGAGATGTTTAGAGTTCTCAGGTAAAATCGCCTGATGAAGTGCCAGCTTCTTCAGTAATGCCTGCTCTTGCCCGGTATAGTTCCCTCGATCGACATAAAAGCGCTCTAGAGGCTCAAGTAACTGAAAGGTCATCAGGCTGGCATTAACGTACTGAGGATCCTTGGCGTTCTCTATTCTTTTCTGCGCGAGGTTGGCAGGGCTCAACTCGAACTTGTAGAGATCCACAATCTTCTTCAAACAAGCTTCTTGCTCATCAAACTTGCCTTCCATCTCGAATGTTTTTGCCTGTCCTTCTAGAAGAACAGATTGATAGTGAGGCGCGTCAGGAAATTGAGCGGCATAAGCCTCCAGTGACTTGAGTTTCTCTTTTTGCAATTTAATAGCTTCTTGCTTCCTGCCGCTCTCTTCCATCAGGGTAATTAGCTGGGAATAGTCTGGTTGGGGATTGGATCTTGGATTCTTGCGTTTTTCTTCGGCAACTCTAAGTTCCATGACTTTGCGGTAGAACTTTTCTGCGTCGTCCCACTTCTTAAGTCGCTTGTACTCCTTCGCCAACTCATTTAAAGCTTCAAAGTATGAAAACGTTTCACCCCTGTCCTGCATGAAAGGAACGAAGAAGTATGTTGCCTCAAAGAGCTTTTGCTCCTGGGTTATATTGCGCTGCGGTGGAAGTTTGCCGCCATCTTTACCGGACTCAGCCAACACCAGCTTAGCTTGCTTGTCCCATTCGGCGAAATTATCGCTCGGCTTAATCTGGCTTGCAGCATCATAATGCAGTACCCAATCCGGCTCTGGACCAGGTGGTGCAAAGAGCGAGGAAATCACTATCCCAGCTAACGCCAGCGCGACAGCTACAGAAACGAGGATTGCATAAAAGAGCTTCATTCTTGAAACCCGCTCCAGCGTTTGTTCTTCTCCGGGTTACCGTCTGGGCTCTTCTTTATGTTACTGCAGCCCTGATTACGATACTAAACCACAAAAGTTCAGAATCTACACACCTCATGGTAGATTTTCTCAATTCGTTCTGGTTCGATTTTTGGGATTACTTCGACCAGATAGATCCATTGGATTTTGAGAATCACGATTTTTCGGAAGGGGAAGTCGGTTACGTCTATCGGGATCCCTCAGGCAGTTTCGAACATGTGCTTGTAAAGTCAGAGGATCGAAATGTTTTTATGGTATTGGTTTTGCATCGCCTGGAACTCAAAATAGTGGGACATCACCTACTAGATTTAAATGAGGAGTACGGACTTTTAGATCCCGATTGACCGATAACTCGTTGACTAGTGCGCGCTATTGATTGAACTTCGAATCAAGACAGCTTTTGGGGAGCCAGTCATAGAAACTGACAGAGCCGTTCATTTACACCGAGGGGGTTGGGAGTTCGAGTCTCTCATCGCCCAAGACTTTCGGGACTTTGGAAAAACCCATCCCAACAATATCCCAACTTTTCCCCGGAAAAGATTGGCATGATAAGAAAACGTTAGTAATGCTCTTTAGAGCGATCAGGCGTTTAATTAATGATCTAAGAAGGCCTGCATTTAATGCACGCCTTTTGTTTCTGAACGGGGGCACCATATTAGGTGCAGTTTTATTTGTCTCCTTAATGACTGGCTCAACAAATGGGGCAAGGTCAGATCAGCTAATACGCGAATGTGAAGCTTCTAGACCAGAGCAAATTACGCCTAAGCGGAAAAAGTTAAATATACAAGAATTTGTAAGCATTACAGAACGTCTTTATTGTAAATCTTGAAAGCGCAGACGCTATCTCGCCAGAGCGATTGGGTGCTTTCAGAAGTTGCATCGAGAGAGGTAATTATGCACCGTATTCGGTGCGTAGTCGGCAGTAGCTGTTTCCCTGGTGCACCACCGATTCTTTCTCCATTGCACTTCGGTTGTGACTCGGAAGTGCATTTTCGGCGACCTCTAATTATAGGGCTTGTTTGCCCTTTCAATAGTCAGACTTTCAAACTGTCTCGGTTCGACTTGATCAGTTCTAAGCAGTTGTCCAACTTCTATGTCACACCGGGCTTTCCGTCCCAAGACCTTCGCCACATTTAGAACGGTAGATTCAGTTAAATCATCAGAGAATAGCTGAGTAAGTTCTACAGCGTCATCCTTAATTGGTGAGCCAGCCGGTATTCGCTTCACGCATTTTACTGCCTGCACTGAGAGGCCCGGAGGATAAGGGTCTAGATCATAGGAGCTTACAATTTCTCCTTGAGCTATCCCAAATCGAGCGGTACGCCCAAGCACATCGGATGTTTCTGTCATTGACTGGCCAGGAATCTTGTTGATTGGAATTTTTCTTTCCTCTAGCAAGTCTTTGGTGAGCAAGGTTCCTTCAGGCACCCTGCTGCGAGCAAAAACAACCTTGCCACGCTGCCCAGTCTGAGATTCATACAGCTGCCGCAAGTTATAGAGAATGACTTCTTCTCTATCACTTCTTTTCTGTTCTGCGACACTCCAATTTAGAAATAAGAGCAGAACAAGGGCGCAAATCAAAAGCAATCCAAACGCACGTTCACTCATAAAATCACTATATCACGCACATTCTCTCAGCAGTGAGTTCCTAATCATAGCGGTTAATTTGCCGACTATTCCTAAGATGCATATGCTTTTGAGGTACGCTATGATTGCGAAACTTTCTTACGGCGTATGTTATGCAAAAGATTTCTCTTTTTTCTATCTGCCAAGCTCTCTTGGCTCTTTTCTTTGTGTGCTCGGTCGAGCAGTGCACTATGCCTATTGCTAAAAATGGACCATCGCAGAAAGAGGCCCAAGCTCTTTTGCCTGCAGATTTCCTAAAGACAACGAAACTGGCAGACGTTAAAAAGATAGCTAGAGAAAGAGCCTACTCAATTCGCATGGTTTTGCCGGGTGATGACGCAAGAAACCTTTTTAACGTGTTGCGAAGTCTTGATGTTATAGATGAGCTTTGTAAATCGGAAAACCTCGAACAGATCGATGCGGGTCTAGAGTTGGCGCTTGAAGCCAAACGAGGACCTGTCCGATTAGCATCGTTTCTCGCTTCATGTCATACACCGAGATTGAGAGAGGCGATTATAACTAGGCATGTAGCTGACGGAAAGTTTCTTAGCGTAATTAAACCCTTCATCCAGGAATCTGTTGCGAGAGGGGCTGATTACGAGTCTGTCGAGTCAATTGTTTCATTTTGGCGGAAATTAAAGTCACAGAAAGAACCACTTACTTGGCTCCCGTTGAATTGTACTAGTGTCGAACGCACCATTACTTTCCGGGTTTATAGTAACTTGGGTAGTTGCGCTAGCATGCCGTCCTCTTCGGAAGAAAAGGCTAAGCAGCGTGAGCTATTGCCCGAGATTCCAGGTAAATCGTTCACAGCAATAGAGGAGCCAATAAGCAAAGATGAAGCTGGCCGTTGCGTGCGGCAATGGGTGAAAGGTTCAAATGGTAAATTGGAAGCAAAATTGTTTGCCACATCTTTGCCTATTTCACCTTCAGATATTTCTGCAGAAGAACTATTGAAGCTGCCATTAGAGTGTCTGGCTGGTTCAAATCCGGGTGAAGTAAAGGTCGATGCCGTGCCAATCGAAAGAGTTTTTGCTGTGTTCTTCAGTGCCGCCGCGAATGGTGGAGCCTACTCGCACGGAGAAGAGGGCGCTTATGGCCGCCTCGCCGCTTGGAAGACTTTGGCAGCTTTAGTAGGTGTTGAGAGCAGTGGCAGCTTTGATAGTGTTTATAGAGCCGTTGAGCAGAGTAATTGGCGCTCAATTTCAACAACCACTAAATGGTTTCATAAAGTGGCTTGGGATTTCGGATACGCATGTTTACGACCAGACAAACGCCACATCGCAATAATCGCAGCTACCGACGAAGATTGAATTTTTGTTTATTGCGCTGCTGGCGGCCACCTTGCCTTGCGTTGCGGCCGCTCACAAATGCTGTTCACTTTCAATTCAAGACAAGCGGAAATAGCTGATTGGCGTCAAATTGAACTGCGAAGTGCGGCAAGGAAAGGGTAGCGAGATAGTTATTTATCGAGAAGCTGGGCATCATTTTAGGCTTGGGCACCACAAGCGCAACAGCTATGTTCCTGTGGCTGTGATCAAGAACTTGCTCAGGCATGCAGGGATAGGGTTTAACGGGTGGGTTGATGTACGTTGATTTAGGCTTAGCCACTGCGTCATGGTGAGCTATTTTCTTCTTCACTGCCACTAAGTGGAATTTCAGCTTCACGGAGGCTTTGAGCGGCATCGTCCTTAAATAACCGCTGCCGTATGCGCTCGGCAAGTTTAATTTCTCTGGCCGAGATCTCGCCATTAAAATATTTTTTCAAAAACTCTTGATTTTGCTCGCATATCCAGCGCGCAAGTTCTACATAGTTTGGATACTTACCAGTTCTTCCGTATTCGTTTGCGTAAGTTAGTGCCATTGTGTTCAATATTCCGAAAGCGCGATTAGGAGTGTTGTCAGCTTGAACACCTCGCAAAATTGGCTTCCACTCGTCAATGCGTACTTGTATTGGTTTGTCGGTTTGAACGATCATATTAATTGTCAATTGAATAAACCATTCATTACCCTTAACTAGAGATGTGACGATCAACACCATTGTTCCAGTAAGAATGGCTATTGTTGCGGCACCGACTATCAATGCTTTTTTTATGGTCGACGATTTCACTTTGAATGATGCCTCTTATTGCAGCGTATTGGTTGTCAATAGTTTTTATTGTTTTGTCTTCTCTCATTCGGCATTGGCTAGTTTGCCTTGCTTGAGCTCGTCTTATACGAGGCTGAAACTCTTCATTTGGATCGAGTGTTGGCTCCTCCTTGCTAACTATTTTCTCCTTTTGCAGAAGACTTAAAAGAGTTTCTGGAAAAGCACACGTGGCTAAGACTACCGTTTTCCATTAGAAACTCATGAATCGTCGTCAAAGTGGAAGCGACTATCTTATTTTATCGTACGCAGCTCTAACCCCGGAGCAAGTTGAGTAAAACAAATGCAAATTGGGTGGATACTATGAATGATAAGGAAAGTGACCTGCTCCTCAAATGTTGAGCCAGTCATTAAGAGACATTGGGAGTAGATTCCTCGCTCATGGTGCTATTTGAAGCTTCGAATTTCGATCTGTGCCGAGCCTCATCGACTTGAATTTAAAGCTATTACTTGTCTTGTTCGGCCTCGTTGAGCTTCTCTATTTGTGCATTGGGTGTAAAATCATTAGGTCTGCAGTCAAAACAGAGAAAATTTATGCCGCATGCTAGTCAGCTTGGTTTAGTACAGGTGCTAGAAGTTGCCTCGCGGCC
>CALRJJ020000078.1:0-11939 GCA_943367505.1 Flavobacterium psychrophilum
GATGTCCATCATTTTTCTTGAGACATTGAGGGCTCCAGCATCGGCAGCGTTACGTACTTGTCTTGAACCACCTAAGAACATGGCCAGAGTAAACAGTCCATAAATTAAGGCCATCAAGCCAAAGCCGCAGGCAATCACTAAAATCAGCGATGCCGCTCTCTGGCTGCGCCTTTTCTTTAGATTTTTCAGCGGCCTAATTGCTTGTGACATTTTTACTCTCATTGGCTATTGCGCAGCCGGTGTACCAAGTAGCGGCTGAATAGCACTGGCTCTAAGCTCAAAGTGATTCATCCACGGTAGGGGAATTGGCACATTGATCTGCATCACCGTAGCCACGGTAACCTGACCATTGACCTGGTCGAAGGTAATTTTGTCTAAATCTACCGAGCTGATTATGCTGGAAGGGACAAAGCGCTTCAGTGAGTTCTTTACCGCAGTTTGGGCCATGGTCTCGCAGCTGCAGCTGCCGGCAGCCCGCGCTGCAGTTTCAGCCCATTGCTCGTTGGTCTGGGCTGTACTCATCAGAGCGACGACATCTACGGCAAACAAGGCAATCGGAATCAAGATAATGAAGCCGACCATCGCCTCAATTAAGGTTTGAGCGCTGGCCTTTCTTCTCTTGCAATTAGTCTTTTTTTTGCTATTTCTCGATGGCATAGTACTTATTGAGCCGCGAATATGGGATTTTCAATTAGTCGACTGCTGGAGACTGTGAAGGTCGCCGGAGCACCCAGGCCAGGTACTTTGAAGAAGAAGGGGATGTTGAGGAAGGGCCGCACAGTTACCGTCGTAGATACCTGTACATACATATTCCCTGAACTGGGGTCATAATCGACGTTAGTTGACGGACGTTCAACCAATCCAGCCGCTCCACCCAGAACGGTGGCCATCCATTTGTCGGGAATTGTCCCTAGAACTGGCCCTTTTGGATTTGTGGCAATACTTTTGGGCAGTTTTACCGCCTCACGCAGCTGAATATCATTCAGTGAAGCGCAGGCTGTGTAATTAAAGCTCAGGGCAATTATGTCGATCACGGGAAAGACAGCAAAGATAAAGATGAAGAAGAGAGCTGGTCCGAATTCGGCAATAGACGAGCCTCGTTGCCGTGGATTTCGACGGCGCTCAGCTGAAGGCTTGGCTCTATTTGCCGGACGTTTTGTTTTATAGACCACAGCAGTTACTTCTGACTTTAAGTAATACATTCTTATAATATATTATTCGAATGCTGCCGCGGCATTAATAATTGCAAGATCCATTCCAGAATTGGCTAGCAGAGACAGTCCTGTCTTTACAATTGGCTTACGATCGCTTACAGAAATTGGTATTGAAATTTGGGGAAAACCACTTAGCGAGGCCAGGGTACAGAGTGCCATGTTGGCCATTCTGTTCTGTTGTAGAAGCTCTGCTGATGCTAGTTTTAATGGTGGCAATGCCGTGGTGGTAGGGAAGCACAAAGCCGTATCGTCATTAACTAAAGCTGCTAATTTTTGCCTGAGCTTTGCTCTCTCTTGCTGACCTTTTATGGCCTCATCTTCGGTGGCGTCTTTACAATTGAAAAATCGTTCCTTGATGGCTGGAGCTAAATTAGGTTGATTGCTTTCGAGCCAGCGGCCGTGGCACTGCCAGGCCTCAAAGGCGCGGATGGCATTAAATATTTCCACTAGCCTGCTGCAGTCTAAGCTGTCACTTAGTTTGATATGTTCGACCGAGTCAAAATGGACCCGCGCTCTTTCTGTGGCCGCCACTAGATGCGGTGCCAAGCTCGGTTCTAGTAAAGCGAAGAAGTCGTCGACTATAAGAAGCTTACGAATCTGCTTGAGTGGCTGCTCGACTTTCTTGCTGCCCATTTTGTCTTTCGATTGTTTGGTCTGCTCTAGTAGCTGACTGGTCACCCTTTCTAATACATCACGGCTTCTGGCGAGCACAGCGACGGTATCAAAAGATGGCCCTAAGGGTAAGACTCCCTGGCTAGAAATGGCACCATAGGTTGGCCTTAGACCCCAGATGCCGCAGTAACTAGCGGGTACGCGAATAGATCCAGCTGTATCTGTGCCCAGGGCAAAGTCGACTAGGCCAGCCGCTACAGCCGATGCGGACCCGCTAGAGGAGCCACCGGGAATACGATCTGGTAGTTGGCTATTGAGAGGAGTGCCGTAGTGAATATTGATTCCATCAAGACTGAAGGCCATTTCATCGCTGCAGGTGATGGCAACCAGTCTGGCCTTAGCCTGGAGAAGCTGGCTGATCACCTCGGCATGATTGTCTTCAGGCAGGTGGGTCCTCAGCCAGTCAGGATTGCCGAATCCTATGGTGCGTCCAGCCACAGCAAAAATGTCTTTAACAGCAAAGCGCAGACCCTCTAAGGTATCGGCATTATCTAATTGTGTTGGAGAAATATCTAGTTCAGCAATTATGCCGTTGTAAGTCATAGTGGGCTCAATGGGTAAGCTAAGAAAAAGGCGTAAGAATTTCTGTTTGAATTTCTTACGCCTTTTATAAGTCAGTAAAAGATTTTAGTAGACGCGGCTTGGTCTGCCAGTAACTTTGACTGTCTCTACTTTAGCTTTTACAGGTACGCGGCCAAAGGAAGTGCCAAGGCTCTCGTAGAGTGCCACGTCCTCGGGGCTGACGAAACGCTGTTTGATGGCATCGGCCACATCCATGTATTCGATTTTGCCGTCTTGGAATGACACCACTGTGACTCCAAAAGTACCTTGTGAAATTAGTTCTACTGCTGCTGCGCCAACTTCTAGACCGAAATTAGCATCAACAGGGGTGGCGAAACCACATCTGACTAAGTGGCCTGGTCTCAGGTCGCGAACTTCGGGAGTTTCATAGACACCCTCGACAAATTGTCCGGTGCGCTTCATGAACTCTTTGATTTCAGGATCGGCCTTAATGCGATCTTGCAATTGTTTGACCACATAAGTACCAGCACCGATTAGTTTGCGGTGACCAAATGAATCTGGTTGCGAGTTCATGTCGACCAGTTCGTTGCCTGATGAGTCGCGCAGACCTTCTGCCACCACAATCATCACCGTGCCGGCAAAGACGTCACTTTCTTCGATGCGTTTGATGAATAGAGCTTTGACGTGTTTGTAGAGTACGTCAAAATCAACGGGAATTTCAGGAATGAGAATGGCATCGGCGTCGGCTGCCACGCCACCGCGGAAAGCTGTGTGACCGGCATAGCGGCCAAATACTTCCATCACCAAAATGCGGTTGTGGGTGCGGCCAGTGGTGTGCAAATCGCGCACTTGCTCAGCAATGCGATTGATAGTTGAGTCGCCGCCAACGCTGTAGGGCATGAGGTCGAGGTCCATGGTCTTAGGGGCATGAACGCAGGCAATGCCCTGGGCCGAAAGGTCAACCACAACGCTGCCGGTGTCGTCGCCGCCAGCTATGACGAGGGCATCAAGGTTGAATTTTTTCAAGCCGTCTTTGATGCGGTCATATTTTTTGTCGTCTTTGATTTTTGAAACTTTCACTCTTGAATTGCCAGCTTCGCTTCCGGCCATGAAGACGTCGATGGCGGCAATTCTTTCGCGGGTCAGTTCAGTTATTGACTTGAGATCAACCAGGTTATAGAGGCCAGCGTATCCGTTGGGAATAATCCAGGCAGTCATGCCCTTGTTAAGAGCGCTGAGAGCTGCCCCTTTAATTACGCCGTTAAGTCCGCCGCAGTCTCCGCCCGATGTGATAATGCCGATGTTCTTCACGCGGCCTCCATTTATGTTTTACATAGTCAATTTAGATAGAATTTCTTCTATTTAGGTTGAAGTTAGCATGCTTCACTCGCCAATAAGTCTTGACTGCTTGAAGGTTCAAGCTGAGTAACAAAATTAAGGTTGTCATTTGAACTTTTTAGAGAGTATGAACGTTATACAGGGAAGCGTCTGATTTAGGACATAGTGAAGGGGCAAATGAGATGAAGCAAGAGTCTGCCGTTTTCCTTACCGTGCCACTGCTATTTGGGTCTGCTCTGCTTCCAACCTGGCTGATGGTTCCCTCTAACGCCGCTCTGTCTGCCACGCGGACCAAGCATGCTGCTGCCAATACTGTCAAAGTGGCCAAGCCAGCCAAGCCAGTAAGTATGAGGGTAGATCCTGCGCCAAAGCCAATGAACTCTGACCAGAAAGTGGTTCAGGTATTGAACCGCCTTACTTTTGGGGCCAAACCGGGTGATTTTGAAAGGGTTAAGGCTATGGGGGTGAAGGCCTACATTGCCAGTCAGCTCAATCCCAGCTCTATTGCTGAGAATCCTGAGGTTGAAGCACAAGTAGCTTCCGCCGAGATTATCCATCAAAAATCTGTTGATTTAATCAAAGAGTTTCGTTCATTCATCGCTCAAAACAATGCCGCGCGCAAAGCGGCCAATGGTAACCAGGGTAAAGAAGATAAAGAAGGTAAAGAAGAGCAGGCGCGGCGGCAGAAGCACATCAAGGTCGTGGCCGATCAAATATTTAAAACCCGGCTCGTAAGGGCATTAGATAGCGAGCGTCAGCTGCAAGAGGTCATGGTCGACTTCTGGTACAACCACTTCAATATCAGTATTAATAAAGGTTTTGATCATGTCCTGGTCGGCGCTTACGAAGAACAAGCGATTAGGCCCAACGCCCTAGGGCGTTTTCGCGATATCCTCGGCGCTACTTGCTATCACCCAGCCATGCTGTTTTATCTCGATAATTGGCAAAATGCCGCAGCTGGATCTCCTGTGGGGCCAGCAATAGGCAATGCTAAGGGCCAGGGCAAGAAAAAAGGTGGCCTCAATGAAAATTATGCTCGCGAACTAATGGAGCTTCATACCCTGGGGGTAGATGGCGGCTATACGCAAAAAGATGTAATTGAGCTGGCTCGCGTATTAACTGGGCTCTCTTTGCCCACCCGCGGATATTGGGGACAGTTCTATGCCGTGCGCCATGATCAGGGCGAGAAAGTAATTCTTGGACATAAGATTGCGGCGAAAGGTGCAGGCGAAATTGAAGAGGCCCTCGATTTTCTAGCTCGCCATCCCTCAACAGCTCATCACATTAGCTATGCCCTGGCTCAGTATTTCGTTGCCGACGAGCCACCTAAGGCTCTAGTTGATCGCATGGCTAAGCGATTTAGCGAAAGTGATGGGGATATCAAAGCTGTGCTGACAACAATGTTGGATAGTCGCGAGTTCTTTGATGAGCAATATCAGAATAATAAGTATAAAAGTCCGTTTCGTTATGCCATGTCTTCATTGCGCGCCAGTGGTTCTCGGCCCGAGCACTATGAGCCTGTCTACTCGTTTTTGAAACTACAAGGACAGCCGCTTTATGGTTGCCTCACCCCTGATGGCTACAAGAACACTAAGGAGGCCTGGCTGAACTCTGATGCTCTTTTGAAGCGCATAAACTTTGCCACGGCTCTTGGTAGCGCTGGAAATTCTGGTGGCAATAGGGCTTTTGCTCTAGCCCCAGGGCTGTCATATGACCAGGTGCTCAGTACTGTTAATGGTGGTCAACTCTCCTCCCGTACCAGTGCCGTAATTGCCAAATCACCAGAGCCTTTAAAAATGGCACTCTTGCTTGGTAGTCCCGAATTTATGAGTTATTAGGTGTTATATGAATCGCAGAGAATTCTTACAACTGGCGGCACTAGCGTCATTTTCTTCGCTATCTTTAACTCTCCCGGGCTCTAGAGGCTGGGCTTTCAGCAACGGTAAAGATGACTACAGCACTAAAAAGTTGATAGTGATATTGCTGCGTGGTGGCATGGATGGACTTAATGTCATTGCTCCATATGGCGACTCACAGTATCAACTAATTCGGCCGACAATTGCTTTGCATAAGTCAGCCAGTGGCGGCTTAATTGATTTAGACAGCTATTTCGGCATGCATCCAGCTCTCATGCCACTTTATCCACTGTTTCAAGAAAAGAGTTTGGCCTTTGTTCATGCTTGTGGCTCGCCCGATCCAACCAGGTCACACTTTGATGCTCAAGACTATATGGAGTCTGGTGTACCTGGTAAAAAGTCAGCCAGTACTGGCTGGCTCAATCGTCTGGTGGCGCAGCTGCCTTCTAAGCATTCGCCGGTGCAAGCAATTGCTATTGGTTCGGTTTTGCCGCGCATTTGCTCCGGGTCTGCTGCAGTTGCCACAGTGGCGGCCAATTCTAAGATTTCAAAAGGTGCTCTAGACAGACCTCGAGTCGAAAGTGCTTTTAGTGAGATGTATTCAGGTTTAAACAATGACATTGGTGCGTCCTTTGCCGAGGGAATGGCGGCCCATAAGACTGTCAATCAAATTATGGCCAGCCCACAAGACATTTATTCTGACAGTGATGCAAAAGAACAGATGATTGCCAATCGTGGTGCAGTCTCACCAAATGCTTATCCTAACTTTGGCAAACAACTAGCTACTCTTTTTCGCAAAGATGCCTCGGTGCAAGTGGCCTTTGTTGATTTTGGCGGCTGGGATACCCACATTCGCCAGGGGGCAGAGCAAGGCGCTTTGGCTGGGCATTTGTCGCCTCTCGCCAATGGTCTGGCCGATCTCGTTAAGGGCTTAGGGCCACTCTATAAAGACACCAGCATCGTAGTAATGTCAGAGTTTGGCCGCACGGCCCACGAGAATGGCAATGGTGGCACCGATCATGGTCACGGTAACGTTATGTGGTTGCTTGGTGGTGGCGTAAATGGTGGCAAAGTTTATGGTCGATTTGGCGGATTGAAGGCTAATGATTTGTATGAAGATCGTGACTTGCCTGCTACAACAGATTTTCGCTCTGTCCTTACCACCGTGCTCGGCGAACAGATGCATGTTCCTAAATCTGCCTTAGCTCAGGTTTTTCCTGGATTTCAAGCCAATGGAAATGTTTTCACTAGTTAAACTGCCCGAGTATTTGCGAAATTGACAGCCGCCTGACATCGATGGTAGAGTGACAGAAAGTTATCGCTCGGAGGGCTGCGTCATGTTTAAGAAGTTGAATCCCAGCCGACTCTGTTTTCAAGGCTTGTTCTAGCACAGATTATTCATTACTGAAACTACCAAGGCAAACGCTGGCTTGTGGCCTCGGCGCTGATATTGCCCGTAGCAGGCGATCGAAATGATTGTTTCGCTTTGTCTGCCGATTCTTGTCACCAGGTAATGTCGCGCTTACAGCGGCTCAAGCTTTAATTGCTGCGGAGAAGTTTTTGAATGAAAGTAAAGAAATTGTCGGCGCGTGCATTTGCACGTGCTGTTAGTCGCGGCCATGGCCGTGTGTTGTTGCATGTCACTGAGTATGGTGACGAGGGATTGGAGGAGATAATCGATCGGGCTCTGCTCAAGAACACTGCCTATTGTATGCAGATTGAAGGATCTCGCAGTACTTGGTTGCTGCGGCTAGTGGAAGCCACTGGGCATAGTCGCCAATATGCCCATCGTTTTTTAGAGAGCATAAAGAATCGCAGGGACGGTGATTATGATTTAGTTCAGCAAATAGAAGTTTCTGCTTACTTCTTTGAGCTGGGTTTGATAGAGTTTCGTCCTGCTACCTATCGCCTCTTCAAGGCGCTTGTTTCAGGTGGAAGTAGTCGTACCCTTTGCGGTTGTGATGTTGTCGATGTCGGCGGTCTTCATGGCCTCAAGTTTGTGGCGCGTTCTCTTGGTAGCGCTTCTCAGAGCATTGATGACTATGACTGTGACGTAATTATGGAGCATGCTCGAGAGAGTCTCAGCGCAGAAGCATTAAGAACGCAGCTCTATAAATTTTCGCTGGATGATGTCTACATTCAGAACTTTTTGGATGCTTGCGGTCGTGCTGAAGAACGTAGGCTGGCTAAACCTTCTGCGGCAGTGAATGGCAGTCGCTGGCGAAGTGTGCCCTCTCTGGACGAATTGCTGATGAGGATTGAGCGAGAAGATGTCACCCTATCACCAGGGGAAATTCGGCGCACTGGTCGTGATCTATCAGTAGATGATGGTGGAAAGGTTTTGCAATTGCTATTCAGAACGCGCTCTGAGTTTAAGCAGCTGGCCTATCTGCGCCTGTTCTGGCGCCAGCCTGTGCCCTTTGTCAATGACCAGCTCCTTGCTTTGCTTGATTCATCTAGTCGTGCGCTGGTGCATGCAGCTGCTTCTGCCCTGTCACATGTAAGAGAGGTCAACGTTCGGCGCAAGGCCCTTCAGCTTCTACAGGGAGCTAATCGGTCGATGATACCAGTGGCCTTGGAGCTTTTGCGTTTCAATTATTTGCCTGAAGATAGTGCTCTTATTCTCAAGTCTCTTAAGAAAATGCGCTCCCTGGAAGAAATTCATTCAGTTGGAATGGAGCTTAGGGACCTGGCCGCTGACAGTGGTGGAGCTGAATTGGCAGACTGTTTCCTCTGGCTCTATGAGCATGGTCCTGATGGCTTTTGTCGCAGATCATTTATTGAACAATTATTAGGTTGGAAAAAATGCCCGCCTGAAATTCTCTTTGAGTGTCAGTGGGATGCATACAACGAGCTCAGGCAGTTTGCCCGTTCTCTTTGCTCTGCTGAAGTCGATCAGCCTCTGTATTATGCCCTGGAAGAAATAGTTCTGGAAGGAAGCTTAAATTGAGATTCGGTTCAATTAGATTTCTAACTTATATCCAACACCGTAGACAGTCTTGATGATTGATTCTTGATTTTCGCTATCAATTTTTTTGCGCAGGCGTTTGACGCAAGTGGTGAGAGCATTACTAGTGGCGTCTGACTCTGAAGACCAGACCCTGTCTAATAGGGCTTCTTGCGTAAATACTTGGTTGGGGTGACGCAGCAAAAATTCAAGTAAGGCATACTCGCTTGGTAGAAGTTTTAATTCAGTGCCAGCTTTTGTTACTTTATAGGTGCCGCGATCGACTACTAAGTCTCCGCATTGAAATACTTCTCCAACCATGGCCCTTGGTCGGCGCAGTAGTGCCCTGATACGGGCGCTCAGTTCTTTCATGTGGAAAGGCTTGGTCAAATAGTCGTCGGCCCCAGCGTCCAGGCCTTCTTCTTTGTCGACAATGGTATTGCGCCCGGTGAGCATAATTACCGGGGTGGAAAGCCCCAGCTTGCGAATCTCATGCAAGATTTCAATGCCCGACATTTGCGGCAGAGACCAGTCGAAGATGGCCAAATCATATTGATAGAAGCGCATTTTTTCTAGACCATCTTTGCCATCAGTTGAGATTTCTAGATGATGGTGCTCAAGGGTTAGCCAATCGTTGATCATACGGCAGAGCCCGGCGTCGTCTTCTACCAGTAAGATTTTTGCCATTAAGCGCTCCCGTTCTAATACCAGATCTATACGATTGTACTTTGACCTTGCTGCTTTCTTGGTAGTTTAAACCAAAATTTGCTGCCCTTGGCTTGCTTGCCTAAATCAGATACGCCGATAGTGCCACCGAGCTCTTCAATTATGGCCCGACAGATTGCCAGACCCAAGCCGGTGCCCTCTCGACCATCGCTGCTCTCAACTTGGCGAAAACGCTCAAAGATTGAAGCTCGTTGACTTTCTGGCACTCCGCGACCGTTGTCGATGATTTCTACGACTACCAAATCGTCGGCCTTTAGCACAACACTAACAAGACCATCTTTTTCGGAAAACTTGACGGCATTGGCCAACAGATTAACTACTACCTGGGTAAGGCGTTCCCTGTCTCCCATCACTGCGATATCTTCTTCCGTTTCTTCGTAGTTGATTGTCACCAATTGCTGTTTAGCAAAGCCAGTGACCGACTCTATTGATCTGACAATTACGGCATTTAAATCCACTGTCTCCATTTGAAAAGTAAGCATGCCGCTTTCTAGTTTTTCAATATCGAGAATGTCATTGACCAGGTGCACAACTCTGCCGATATTCATTTCGGCCAGCTCCAGGCTCTCTTTGCCTGCCTTTGACATGGTGCCGTAGGCGTCTACTTCTAGCAGATCGAGAAAGCCTTGCACTGAGGTTAGTGGCGTGCGTAAATCATGGGAGATCATGGCGACAAAGTCTTGTTTTAAGCTTTCAATTTTTTTGCGTTCAGTGATGTCGTGGGCTACGCAGAAAAGTGCTTTTTCTTGCTCTGACCATTGTGCTGTCCAGAGCATGTCCACTAATTTGCCTGCTTTGTGCCTGACTTGATTTTCGAAGGTGCCTTCGCTTTTGCTTGTGATAATGGCGTTTATTTTGAGCTGCGTATTTTGCAGCTGTTCGCCATTGAGAAATTGACTTAGCCTGAGGCCAATTAACTGCTCTGGTTCATAACCCCAAACTTTTAAGGCGGCACTGTTGACGTTGGCTATGCGTTCTTGCTCATCAATAGAACAAATTACATCAACGGCGTTTTCCACCACTGCTCTTTCTTTTCTCAGGGCTTCTGCTAGGGCTGCCGCCATTGAGCGAAAAGTGCTATCTAATTCAGCAATTTCGTCGTTGTCACCTTTGATTGGTGCATTTAAAGGTTTATTTGCTGCTAGTTGTCTAGTATTTGCCACTAGAGCTTTGAGTCTTCGCGTGGTACCACGGTTGTAGTAGGCTACTAAAACAAAGGCCAGCAAAATATTGAATATGACAGCGACAAAAATTAGGAGCTTGACGCTGCTTCTGTAGCGAATCTGCGCTTCCTTTTTTTCTAACTGTACTGCTTGTTGTTCTTCTACTAATTGATCTGCCAAGAGAAAAATTTGATTGAGGTTCTTTTGCAGCGAAATCCATTTTTGTAAGAGCGCGACTTTGTCTCCGTTCACCATTGGTTCATGGGTGGCACTCAATTGCTTTATACAAACATCGTTGAGAGCAGCTAGTCGATTGAAAATAGCGCTTTCATGTTCGTTGTCGCGCACTAATAGTTTCAATTGCCGCGCTTCGCTGTTAAATACGTCCACTAGATGACGGTAGCGCTTACGATGACTTTCAGACTCGGTTAAATAGCTCAATATGCTAGAAATGCCAGCATCTAATAACAGTCGCAAGAGTGAATTGGCATGGGTGGCCACGTCCCTGGCATGGGCTTCTCGTGCTCTTTCATGTTCTGCCTGTTCCAATAAGGTGACTAGGCCAGCAACGAAAAGCAATTCGAAAATTAGAGGCACAGAGACAAGAATAATTGCCTTGCGCGATAGGGTTAGATTGAAGGGGCCAAACTTAGTGCTAGACATATGGCAGTAGTTTAACCCAAGATCATGCCTGCGAAGACTGGGGTGGACGGAATGCCCAAATTTGATTGCCAAAACGGTTGGGGCTGAAGGCCCGGTTAGCACTTTCGTGGGTCCAGCGACCGGTGGCTGAGACATTGGCGTAGACCATTAGTTTGCCGTCCTGGCGCTCGCCGACGATACCGACATGGGCATTGCCACCGCCTGCGGCTGCCTCTTTACCAGGTTTAGCTCCATAAATTACGTCGCCTGGTTGGGCTTGGGAGACGGCCACTTTATTCCAGCCCCGATCTTGTAATTGTTCAACCAGGGCACAGGCTCCGGTTTCTTTGTTGATATCAAGACCTGCTTGGGCTAGTACTTCGGAAGTTGATATGGCACAGCCGAGACGGCCGTTTTTTGTCGCTGTGGCTTCAGCTCGCCAGAGTTTTTCTCCCTCAGCAGCCTGGGCGCTGGCAACAATGCGATCACCTATTTTAGAAGTGGCCTGGGGCGGCGGTGCTAGTCTTGCCACCATCATGCCCTGGTCTTTGGCGATATCACCTTTGCCGTTGCCTGAATTAGGTTGGATGAGAAATTCGATTTCTTTTTTGTCTGTGCCACCATGATTGGGGTCGCCACTCAAGCCGAGGGCGCGACAAAGGGCCTGTGAGCCCTCGCCAATTTTTCTCTTGGGGCCGTGATCACCGAAAATTGCCGCTACCATTTTGCCCGTGCGGCTATTGCGCACCCAGGCAAGGTCACCGAGTTTGATTCCCATTTGTTTGTATTCGTCAGTCATGGGCAGCACAAAATAGTTAACCTTATTGGCGTCAAGAGCACTGCCGTCAGCATTGGTGAG